>NZ_JBEYLC010000042.1:0-60867 GCF_040635885.1 Nocardiopsis sp. NPDC006832
CCACGGTGGGTTTCCTGGGCGGTGCCGCGCTCATCGCGGTGTTGCTGCGCCCCGACCCGCTGCGGATGGCCACCGCCGACCATTCAGTCAACGGTGCGAAGTCCCCCTCCTCGACCATGGTCGAGGGGGTACGGGCGATCGGTCGCAGCCCCTCGGCGCTGTTGGCCGTGGTGGGGATCGTGGCCGGGCACGCCGTGATGGTCGGCGTCATGACGATGACCCCGGTCCACATGAGCCATCACGGGTCCGCGCTCACCGTCGTGGGACTCACGATCTCCCTGCACATCGCCGGCATGTACGCGCTCTCACCGGTGGTGGGCTGGCTCTCCGACCGCTTCGGTCGTGTCCCGGTGATGTTGGTGGGGCAGGGGGTGCTGTTGGTGTCCGCCGTGGTCTCGGGTACGGCCGGGCACGACGAGGTTCAGGTGACCATCGGCCTGGTGCTGTTGGGGTTGGGCTGGTCTGGATCGCTGGTGGCGGGCAGCGCGCTGTTGGCCGAGTCGCTCTCGGCGGAGATCCGCCCCCCGGCGCAGGGCTTCAGCGACCTGGTGATGAACCTGGGCGGGGCGGGCGCCGGCGCCCTGTCCGGGGTGGTGTTGTCGGTGGCCGGTTTCGGTGGGCTCAACCTGTTCGCCGCCCTGTTCACGCTCCCCGTGTTCGTCCTCGCGATCCGTGCGCGGGCGACCGGCCGTGGGTGAGACACCCGGACCTTTACCGGAAACACCCCGCGAACCTCCCCGTCCCGCGCCCGCGCCCGGTTAATCTGCGGATTCGGGGCGCCCACCGTCGATGGGTGGGCCGACCTTCGTTGGACGAAGGGGTGTTCTCAGTGAGTGAGCGGGAGCCCGGGGACGGGCCGGGACAGGGGCCGGAGCGGGATCCGGTGAACCACCGTCCGCCGGAGGAATGGCGGCCGGGAGACCCGATGGGGGACGGTGATGGGCCACCGGGGGAGCCGCCGCGCCGAACACCCGAAGGGTCCGGTGAGCCGGGGGAGTTGTCCCAGGGGCCCAGCGGCCCCGAGTGGGCCGGACCCGAACAGGCCGGCTACGCCCCCGGCTATGGCGATTACCCCAGTGGCCCGGTCGACTACGGCAACGCCGGTGGTTACGTCCCCGGGACCGGGCCGCCACCGGTCCGGCCGACACCTTGGGGCAGGATCCTGGGAATCGGCTGTGGCGTGCTGCTCCTGTTGCTCCTGCTCCTGGGCGGATGCGCGTCGGTGCTGCTCTTCAGCGCGGCGGCCGACGATTCGACGGCCCCCGCCCCGGACGGTGTCGGCCCGGTGGAGGCCGCCCCGTTCCTTTGAGCCGGGAACGTGAAGCGCCCGTCCCCCCGAAGGGCGGGGACGGGCCGCGGTCACGAAGGTCCGATCAGGGCGCCAGCGCGGGGTCGCGCAGCCACTCCGACAGGTCCTCCTTCCGTTCGCTGTCGCACTTGAGCGGACACGTCGTGCAGTAGCCGTGTTCGGGGTCGCCCTTGTAGTCGAAGCAGCAGGTGCCTCGTACCGCCCAGGTGCCGCGGGGGTGACCCGGGGCGAAGGGGAACAGGCGGGGCCGCTTGCGGGTGATGGCGCCGGCCTCGATCACCGCGTCGCCCAGCCGGGTGGCCAGGTCCCAGGCCTGTTCGGCGTCCCGTCCCAGGTAGCGCGCCGGGTTGAGCATGTAGAAGTGCAGGGTGTCCATGACCCAGCCCCACAGGGTGCGTTTGCCCGCCCGGGAGTGCTCCTGCAGGGCGTCGATGAGCGGTTCGAGGGTGGCGAACAGCGCCTCGGCGGTCAGCCGCAGCTGTTCGTCCTCGTCGCGGGCGACCACGGTGGTGGGGTGGTCGGCGGCAGGGTCGTCGGGCAGGACCACCATGTGGGTGTCGACCACGATCGGGGTGCGAAAGCGGGCCTCGGCGGTGTCCCACGGCAGACGTAGCGTGTCCGGGTCGAGCAGGGGCGCGCGACCGGTCAGGTACAGCGAGGACGCCACCAGGAAGAGGGGCTCGCGCAGGGTGACCCGGAGGAAGTTGGTGGCGGCGGGCAGCCGGTGTCCGGGCCCGTGTTCGGTACGCAACTTGTCGAACAGCACGGGCAGCCAACCCTCGGCGGCCATCGACGTGACGCTGTGGCACTGGGTGCCGTCGAACGGCCGCCGCTGGAGGGTCTCGAAGTCGACGATCTCGGGCAGCGGCGCGAACTTGAGCCGTGTACTGACGGCGCGGATCGCGTTGAGCGGATCTTGGGTCACCGCGGAACCTGCCCTTCGTCGCAAGATGAAAGCCGAAGTCTCGTCCGGGGGAAGCCGTGGTCGCAGCTACCACCGGGGCCGGGTACATCTGCGCCTATGAAGTGAGGCTACCCTAACGAAAGTCGCGGTAGCAATCCTCGGCGACCCGAGTTTGCCCAAAGGTGGGACCAGAGTTCCCAGTTCAGGGGCCGGGTGGGTGGTTCCGGCCGCCGGGGCGGACGAGATCGGCTCGCGGTGTCGGGCCGCGCTCGCGCCGAGGACGGCGGCGGTACTTGAGCCACCACTCCACGAAGAGCAGCGGCAGGACCCACGATAGGAAGCCCGACGCCGTGCCCACGTCCAGCCCCAAGGCGTCGAGGTCCCCGCCATAGACCGTTTCCAGACGCGGCGACATGATCATCATCAAGACGATGAGGAGCACGCGGTTGAACGCGATGCCGTAGATGAGGGCGAAGCTGCGCAGCATCCACTCGCGGTGTTCGGCGAAACGCCGTCGTCGAGCCATGACATAGCCCAAGAGTGTGAAGGTCAGCCACAACACCGCCCACACGGTGTTGCCGATCTGGGCGCTTCCGCCGGTGCCGCTGAACGGCGCGATGAGCAGCGCCGGAACCCCGACCAGGGGGACCCCCGACCAGACGTACACCCGCCCGCTCCAGCGGTGCACGGCCGGATGACGGGTGCGCAGCCATGGCCACACCTGGAGGATCACCAGCAGCGTCAGCAGCGTTCCGCCGAAGATGTGGGTGAGGAGCATCGGGAAGTACCAGGAGGGGCTCTCCGGTAAGGGAAGTCGTGAGTCGGCCGGGTCCAGGCTCAGGTAGGGCGGAACGGAGTAGAGCAGGAACGTGACGCTGAACAGGGCCAACGGCAGGATCCAGGGCCGGCGCCACCACGGAGCGGGTGACGCGGGCGGGCGTCGCCGGGATGGCGGTGTGGTCGTGCGGGTCGATGGGGTGGGTGCCATCGTCGGGTCTCCTTGGGATGTTCGGGTGCTCGCGGGGTCCGCGGGCGAGAATCCGGTCGAGAGCATGGTGACGGGGAACGCCAAGGGGTTTTGGGCTCATGGCGTGCGCTCCCTGAACTGTGTATGCCGCATACTGATAAGTGTATTCAATACACAGTTCTAGGATGGTGTCAACGACGAACCCGACGACTGGTGGCCCATGACGACAGAGGACGCGCCCAAAAGCCGGATGGCGCGGGACGTGGAACTGCTCTGGGGGCTGGACTCCCCACCTCGAAGGCGCGGCCCCAAACCCAGGCTCAGCCGAGAGGTCGTGATCCGCGCGGCCCTCGACGTCGCCGACGCCGAGGGCATCGAGGCCGTCTCCATGCAGCGCGTGTCCAAGGAATTGGGCTACACGACGATGTCGCTGTACCGACACGTGGACAGCAAGGAGGACCTGCTCGTCCTGATGCTCGACGCCGCGATGGAAGGGGCTCCCCCCGGGCCCCGCGCCGACGGTGACTGGCGTGCCGGACTGGAGGAGTGGTGCCACAGCGTCCTGGAGCTCTACCGTCACCGCTCCTGGGTGGTGCGGGTCGCCTTCTCCGGACCACCCGGCGGCCCCAACGGTCTGCGCTGGATGGAGGCGGGGCTACGCGAACTGGTGGGCTCGGGCCTGGACGTGGGGGAGGCGGTCCAGATGCTCATGCTGCTCTCGGCGGCACTGCGCGAGAACGTGCGGCTGGAGACCGAAATGGCCGATGCCGCGCGAACCACGGGCAACACCCTGACCGAGGTCGAACGCGACTACAGCCGGGGCCTGCGCAGGGTGGTCACCGAGGAGGAGTTCCCCACCATCGCCCTCATGCTCCATGAACAGGTGCTGGAGCCACAGCCCACGGCCCAGGCCACCGAAAGGGCGGGGGAGCCCACCCACGAACTGGACTTCGGAATCCGACGGGTACTCGACGGCATCGAGTCCTACGTGCGCGCCCGCGGCACCACCGGCGGAGCCTGACAGGGCCGGGGTGCGGCACCCGCACGCGGATGCCACACCCCGGCCGCCCTCAACGCACCAGAACCAGGTGGTGGCGGACCAACGCGGCCACCACCCGGCCACACGAACCCACCTCCACACCCGCCGCCGCGGCCAGCTCCGCCACGGTCAGCTCACGGTGTTCGGCGAGCGTCTCCAGCACCGGTTCGGTGACCGCCGGCAGCCGGTACCGCTTGCCCGCGACCGTGAGGGCGACCTTGTCACCCTCACGTTCCATCGGCGGTGGCAGGATCGGCACGAACCCCACCCGTGCCTTCGGGCCGGGCACCACGTCCTCCACCGGCCAGGGCAGCGAGAACGACGTCCTGCGTGGGAAGCGCGCGTCCCGTTCGGCCAGGAAGGCGTCCAGGTCCGCCTCCTCCGCCAGCTCCGTCAGCCGGGCCGTCAGCTCGTGCCGGTGCTTTCGGCGCGTTTCCGGGTCGGCGAAGCGCGGCAGGTCGCGCCGGAACGGCTCCTCCTCGAAGAGCCGGCGCACCAACGCCTCCGCCCAGTCGATCCCGGTCGCCCGGGTGAACCCGAAGGTCAGATGCATGCTCATCTCACCGTTGCCGGTCACCGTGTGCCACCACCCGCGCGGCACGTGGAGCACCTGCCCCGGCCGCAGCACGCCCTCCCACACCTGGTGCGGTAGCCCCTCGGCGTCGCGCGGCGGGGTGTGGGTGTGATCGGTGTCGTTCTTCATCGGGAACGGCCGGGTACCCGGGCCGTGCACCTGCCAGTGCTTGGACCCCGCCAGCTGCACGATCATCGTGTCGTGGTCGTCCCAGTGGGTGTCGAACCCGCGCGAGTCGCCCCAGATCAGGTACAGGTTGGCCTGCGCGCGTTCGCGCACCAGCCGCATCAGGTCGTCGGCGGCCGCGCCCACCGCCGGATGCATCCGGTCCACCCCGTCCAGAACCAGGCTGGAACCGCCCCGCAGCTCCTTGTACAACGCCTCCGGGCGCACGATCCGGCGGGCCTCGCGTGAGGCGGTGCCGGTCTCGGTGTAGCGGTCCAACGGAACCGGGGAGCCCTCCCGGTGCAGCCGCAACCGCGGCGGCTCGGGCGCGCACGCGGCCAGCACGTGGTTGAGGTCCTCCAGGGTGAACAGCGAACGTACGGCGTCCTCGCCCAGGTCGGTGAAGACGAACTCCTCGGACAGGCGGGTGGTCAGGGCGTCGCGGCCCACGACGTCGCACAGGGCTTGGCTGAACAGGCGGCCGGGCTCGGTCACGGCGGTCCTTTCGACGGGAGGGGAGACGATTCTGGGCGCGCGGACACCAAGGGCGAGCGGGGGACCCGCCCGGCCCGGCTGGAAGAGTAGGCCGGGCCGGGCGGACCTGATCAGATGAAGTCGGAGCTGGAGTCGGTACCGTCATTGTCGCCGCCCGCGGTGATGTCGCGGGAGGTCACCTCCGCCAGGTCCTCGACCTCGACCTCGATGGGGTCCATACCGCACCTCGCTTTCTGTGGAAGTGTTCGATTCCTCTTGACCAGGGCCGTCCCGGTGCCTCTCAGCAGCCGGTCAGCCCCGTCCGGTGCGCCGCGAACGCGTGGGCGTCCGCGGCCAGCGCTATGGCCCTGCCGACCGAGCGTGGACCGTGTCCCACGTCGCGCTCGTATCGCAGCAGGGCGGGTGGACGCCCTTGTTCGTACCGACCCGTGGCGAGTAGCGCCGCGCACATCTTGCGCGGGTGGGCGGCGTCGGTCCGGGTGTCCCCGGCGAACCCGGTGAGCAGCACGGCGGGGTGGCCCAGCCCCGGGGTGCGGCGCGCGCTCTCCAGGGCCCGGTGGTAGGGGGAGTAGGACATGAGGGCGGCGAAGTCTTCGGGGTCGGTCGCGCTGCCGAACTCGCGCGTCCACATCCGGCCCAGCCCCATGCGTTCGAAGCGGGCCATGTCGGCGAGCGGGGCCGAGGCGATCACCGCCGCGCACAGGTCGGGTCTGGCGGTGGTCGCGGCGAGCACGAGCAGCCCTCCGGCGGATCCGCCCGACAGGCACAACTGGTCCCGGGCGCACCACCGGGTCTCGACCAGGTGGTCGGCGGCGGCCACCAGGTCCTGGACCGCCCGTGGTTTGTTACGGCCCGACCCGTCCAGGTGCCAGCGTCGTCCGGCGTCACCGCCGCCGCGCACGTGGGCCACCGCGTAGCGGCCGCCGCTGAGCAGCCAGGCCAACACGGTGGCGCCGAACCCGAACTGGCGGGGACGGCCGAACCCCCCGTAGGCGTGCAGCAGCAGCGGACGCCGCCCGGAGCCGTCGGAGGCGTCGAAGACGGTGACCGGAACCCGGGTGCCGTCCTGGGAGCGGCACCACACCACGGTGCGTTCCACCCTCGGGGAGGGCGCCGCCCGACCGGTGCCGGGCGGCCAGGGGACGGGCACGCGTTCGCCCGGCGCCAGTCGCAGCACCCGCTGCTGGGTGGACACGTCCGCGTAGCCCAGGTACACCGAGCCGTCGGGGGAGGGAACGGGGGTGGACACCATGCCCTCCCCGGGCGGCTCCACCCGATACCGCAGCGCCCCGGAGACCGCGTCGTGCGCGGTGACCTCGCTGATCCCCAACCGGGTGCGCACCACCAGCACGGCCGGTTCCGCGCCGTCGACGCCCGGCTGGGGACAGAACGCGTCCAGGGTCGCACCGGGGTCCTCGGCGACCACCTCGTGCCAGTGCTCGGGTAGGGGGCGCTCCGGGTCGACCACGCAGACACGGCGCCTGGGAGCGCCCAGGGTGGTGCGCAGGTACAGCAGCCCGTCGGGGCCCGCGCGCACCTCGGTCTCGGCCTCGTGCCCCACCTGGAGGGGGCGCAGGTCGGGTCGGCGCGGGGACCCGGCGGTCAGGTCGGCCAACCACAGGTCGGTGCGATGCCCGGTCCCGTGGCTCTCGGTCACCAGCAGCCAACGCCCGTCCAGCACCTTCACCCCCGGGACGGTTCCCGGCCCGGTGCAGGCGTGCACCAGGGTCTCCGTGCCGTCGCTCACCCGGCGCAGCCACACCCCGCGCACGCCCTGGGCACCGTCGCGGCGGACGTAGAAGAAGGAGCGCTCGTCCGCCGGTAGCCACGCCACGTGCGAGTAGCGCACGCGGGGCACGACCGGACCCACGGGGGTGCCGTCGGCCACCCGGACCACGCGCAGCCGGCCGTGCTCCACCCCGCCGGTGGAGGTCTGCAGGGCGACCAACGTGCCGTCGGGACCGGGCTCCCAGGCGTCCAGGGTGGTGCGCCCGGTCGGGTCCTCCGCGCAGGGGTCGTAGACGGTGCGCGGGGTGACGGGGGCGGAAGGGTCGGAGGTCTGGTCGGAGGGGTCGGGCAGGACCACCAACCTCGGGTGCTCGCCTCCGGACGGACGCAGCGTGGCGAACACCGCCCCGGGGCGGTGCGTCGGAACGCTCCACAGGTCGGTGGCGACCAGCTCTCGGATCCGGTCGGCCAGGCGTTCGCGCAGGGGCCAGCCCACGGCCTCGCGCTCGTACTCGCGGGCGCGCTCCTCCAACCAACGGAGTGTTTCCGGGCTGTCCGCGGACTCCAACCACCGATAGGGGTCGGGGACGGGACGACCATGCAGGGTGTCCACGACCGACGCCGGATCGGGGGCGAGGGCGGCTCCGGGGGTTCGGTTACGCACCATCACATGTTTCAAGCGGGCCGACACGACGGTCAAGCACCAGATACCTGACCCCCGGGTGGTCGGATTGTCACCCAAGAGGAAGGTTTGTCGTCGGGGCCTGCTCGAACCACCCCTCCGAGGAGCGGTCGAGTGGGTAGGACTCTGGAGAAGTCCACTGGAGAACGATCGAGGAAGTCCGCCCCCCGCTTCGGGAAGGAACCCATGGAGCGCAGGACCACGTCGGAACCCACCACTGTCGGAAGTGTGGTGGGAGCCCTCTGTTTCGCCGCCGCCGTGCTGGCCACCGCGCTGGTCGGAAGCACCGCGGCCACCGGATCCGGTGCCGTCTACGCCGGTCTGGAGCTGCCGGCCTGGGCCCCGCCCTCATGGTTGTTCGGTCCGGTCTGGACCGCGCTCTACGTCGTGATCGCCGTCGCGGGCTGGCTGGTGTGGCGGGCGGCCGGCGCCGACGGCTCGGCGCTCTTCCTCACCCTGTTCGCGGTCCAACTGCTGTTGAACGCCGCCTGGACCCCGCTGTTCTTCGGGTTCGGACTGATCGACCTGGCGCTGGTCGACATCTCGATGCTCGCGGTGGCGGTGGCCCTGACGACCTGGGCGGCCCGGCGACACAGCCGGGTGGCGATGTGGTTGCTCGTCCCCTACCTGGCGTGGGTCCTGTTCGCCACCGCGCTCACCCTGGCGATCCGGCTGCTGAACTAGAAGCCGGAACGGGTGTGGCCGGCGCCCCGGGGGATCGGGGCGCCGGCCACGACTCGTGTCTTGGATGCCGGTGGGCGTGCCGCTCACCGGTACCGGCGGTCTCAGACGTTGTCGGGGTGCCCGATGGCCAGACCACTGACCTCGTCGAAGAAGTGCAGCTGGCTGACGTCGACCGACAGGCTGATGGTGACGCCCGGCCTGACGTTGCTGCGCGGGCTCACACGGGCGGTGAACTGCGTACGGTTGTCATTCAGGGGCAGGGCGGCCTCGGCGCTCTCCTCGTCGTCGCCGGCGGCGTCCTTGGCCAGGGCGGTGGCGTCCTCGTGGCGCACCGGAGGGGCGTCGACCCCGAAGATCACGTTGATCTCGGTGCCCAGCTCCTCCGTGACGTTGGCGGTGACCTCCAGACGCGGGGCGTCGTTGCCGTCGAACTCGGCGTCGGAGAAGTCGGAGGGGCGGATGCCCAGGATCAGCGACCGGCCCAGGTAGTCCTTCAGGCCCGGTCGCGCGTCCAGGATCGAGTCGGGGACGGGCAGCTCGTGGTCGGCGAAGGCCAGCACGGCGCGGTCGCCGTCGCGCTTGAACTCGGCGTTGACGAAGTTCATCGAGGGGGAACCGATGAAGCCGGCCACGAACAGGTTGACGGGGGAGTCGAACAGGCGCTTGGGCGTGTCGACCTGCTGGAGTCGGCCGTCGCGCAGCACCGCGACCCGGTCGCCGAGGGTCATCGCCTCGACCTGGTCGTGGGTGACGTACACGGTGGTGACACCGAGACGCTCGTGGAGCTGGTTGAGGGAGGCGCGCATCTGCACGCGCAGCTTCGCGTCCAGGTTGGACAGCGGCTCGTCCATGAGGAAGGCGCGCGGCTCGCGCACGATGGCGCGGCCCATGGCCACACGCTGGCGCTGACCACCGGAGAGGGCGCCCGGCTTGCGCTTGAGGTAGGGCTCCAGGCCGAGCATCTCGGCGGCGTCGCCGACGCGGCGGGCGATCTCGGACTTGGCGACCTTGCGCAGCTTCAGACCGAAGGCGAGGTTCTGTTCGACGGTCATGTGCGGGTAGAGCGCGTAGTTCTGGAAGACCATCGCGATGTCGCGGTCCTTCGGCGGACGGTCGTTGACGATCTCGTCACCGATGACCAGGGTGCCGGCGGAGATCTCCTCCAGGCCGGCGATCATGCGCAGCGCCGTGGACTTACCGCAGCCGGAGGGGCCGACGAGCACCATGAACTCGCCGTCCTCGATCCGAAGGTTCAGGTCGTCGACGGCCTTGACGTCGCCGCCGTAGATCTTGTCGATGCCTTCGAGGACGATCTCCGCCATGGCACTCTCCTGCTCGGTGTGGCATATCCAATGGTGAGGGGATCACGTGGCCGGTGATCCCCGCGCCGACCTGATGTTCGAAATTGATCGAATCAGGTCGTTTCGCTGATCACATCAGACAGGATCCTGATCGGAATGTCCATAGGAAGTGTTATTTCGATCTGATTGCGGTCATGTGCAAACCATCGGTGACCGGCTGGCGTGTCGGCCCCAGGTGCGTTAGCCTGTCCGACGGTTCATCACTGATTCCCCCTCCCGTCACTCGAAACGGCGACCACGACACGGTCTCCAGATTGAGACAACAGGTCGGGGACTCTGGGTAACCTAACGACCAGTCCAGCACTGGACGGACCGGTTGTGCGGCCCCCACTCGTCCGATTGGACGCTGCACCACGCGCCAGGTGCGGTTGGGATCGGGTGAGGGGCGGTGTACCGCGACCGGGCGGGGGGTTGGACCCGGAAAAGGCCCGAACATCCAGTAGACAACGGTCTTCCGAGCTCGCCGCCGACGGGACGGAGCCGGTCCGAAGGGTGGCTCGGGCCTTTTCCGCGTCCCCCCAATATGCTGACCGCAGACCCTCAACGGCCAGCGGAAAGCGAGCACCCCACGTGGTTGCCGAGCACACGGGGTCGGGTACCGCCCCGACCCCCGAGAGATCCTCAGCGGACGCCACGGCTCCGGAGACGAGGACGGAGGCGACCACATGGTCCCCCCTGTCCCCGGGGTACCGGTGGGGTCGCCTCGACCCGTTCTGGCGGGCCCTGGTCGCGGTGGGTTCCGGTCTGGCCCAACTCCTGGCGCTTCCGCCCTACGGGTTGTGGTGGCTCGGACCGCTCAGCGCCGCCCTGCTCCTGCTCGCCGTCGGTGGCACGCGACCCCGTCGCGCCGCCTGGCTGGGCCTCCTGGCCGGCGCCACCCTCATGGTCCCACTGGTGAGCTGGCAGGACATCTTCGGCGTCGACGTGTGGCTCGCCATCGCCGCCGCCGAGACCGTCTACTTCCTCCCCATGGCCATGGGACTGGCCGTCGTCACCCGTCTGCCCTACTGGCCGCTGTGGACCGCCGCCCTGTGGGTGGCCCAAGAGGCGGTACGGGCACGCTGGCCCCTCGGAGGCTTCCCCTGGGGCAAACTCGCCTTCGCCCAGCCCGACACCCCCTTCGTCGGCTACGCGGCCCTGGGATCCTCGTCCCTGGTGACCTTCGCCGTGGCCCTCACCGGCGCCATGCTGGTGTGGACCGTCCTGCGCGCCGTGGCGGCCCGCGGCCGCGCCCGTGTCCTGCTGCCCGCCGTGGGTCTGGCCACGAGCGCGGCGATCGTCCTGGGTGGTCTGGTGGCCCCCGCGATCAGCCGCCCCGCCCCCGCCGACACCGTCACCGTCGGCATGGTCCAGGGCAACGTGCCCAACGTCGGTGAGATGTCCATCCTGGGTGAGCGCATGCAGGTGCTGCGCAACCACGCCGACGGCGTCCACGAACTAGCCGAGGCCGTCCGAGCCGGGGAGTACCCCGAACCCGACCTGGTCGTGCTGCCGGAGAACGCCAGCGACATCGACCCCTTCCGCGACCAGGAGGCCGACGAGATCATCGACGCGGCCGCCGCCGACGTCGATGCCCCCCTGCTGTGGGGCATGAGCCGCTTCAACGACGACGGCACCCGCTACGTGCAGAGCGTGGTGTGGGACGAGGAGACCGGGCCGGGCGAGCACTACGACAAGCGCTACCTCGTCCCGTTCGGCGAGTACGTCCCCTACCGTGATTTCTTCACGCGGTTCGTCGCCCGGCTGGAGCAGGTGAGCTCCGACGCCGTCCCCGGCACCGAGCCCGGCGCCCTGGACATCGGTGGCACGACCCTGGCCGTGGGGATCTGCTTCGACGTGGCCTTCGATCCGCCCGTACGCGAGTCCGTGGCCGCCGGTGGCCAGATCATCGTGATCCCCACCAACAACGCCAACTACAACTTCACCGGCCAGTCCGACCAGCAGTTGGCCATCACCCAATTGCGCGCCGTCGAACACGGCCGAAACGCGGTGGTCGTCTCCACCAGCGGCATCAGCGCCGTGGTCGCGCCGGACGGCACCGTGGACTACCGCTCACCGGAGGCCGAACCCGACTTCCACGTCGCCGAGCTCACCGCCATGGACGGGCCCACCGTCGCCACCCGTGTCGGTGCCGTCCCCGAGGCGCTCATCTCAGCCCTGGGCCTGGGCGCCGTCATCGCCGCAGCGGTGATCGCCCGTCGTGCCCGTCCCTGAACGCCTCCTCGAAGATGAGGACACCCGATCCGGGGAACCATTCACCCCGAGGGGACGTTCTTCTGGACAGGGAGACGAACGATCCCGGACCACGACCCTGAGGATGGTTTCGCGATGCCGCTGCTGATGGTGCTGGCGTTGATGGCACTGCCGTTCGTCGAAGTCTGGCTGATGATCGTCGTCGGCGGTTGGATCGGGGTTCCGTGGACCCTGGCCGCGCTGGTCTCGCTGATGATCCTGGGCGTGGCCGTGCTGCGCCACACCGGCCGCGCCTTCCGCGAGGTCGTGCAACAGGCCGACGAGGCCATGCGCACCGGCGAGCAGCCGCGCAAGGGCCTGCTCGATCCCCTCATGCTCATGGCCGGTGGAATCCTGCTGGTCATCCCGGGCTTCCTCACCGCGGCGGCGGGCGTGCTGATGGTCACCCCGATCACCCGACCGGCGCTGCGCTGGGCGTTCGCCGGGTGGGCGAACCGTCGGATGGCGAAGATGCAGGAACGGGTGGCGGAGGAGTTCACCGCCCGAGGGGTCGGCGTCCCCGGTCAGAGTGGTCCCTTCGGCCCGGGGTTCACCCCGGGCGGCCCGTCGGCGGGGCCAACTGCGGGAGCCTCGGGAGGGGCCGGCCCGAGCGCCGACCGCCCGACCCGGGGTGGTCGCGTCATCCAGGGCCGTTTCGAACCCGACGACGAGACCTGAGCCCGTCCCACGAACCATCGGGGCCCGCCGTGGAACCTTCCACGGCGGGCCCCGTCAATTCGTTCTTTGCCCTCCCTTGACACCGGACCGCACCGGAAACGGGAAGCCTTCCCGAGAAGCCACGACAGGGAGGAACCCACGATCATGAGCACGAGCATCCCCGAACCGGTGGGCACGTTCTTCGACCGGGTCAACACCCAGGACCAGGGGGCCCTGGACCTGTTCGCCGACGACGCCGTGGTGGACGACTGGGGGCGGGAGTTCAACGGGCGCGAGGAGATCAGGACCTGGAGCGACCAGGAGTTCATCGGATCCCAGGGCGTACTGACCGTGGAGTCGGTGGTGGGCACCCCCGACGGGATCCAGGTCGTCGGAGACTGGCGTTCCGACCACGCCAACGGAACCAGCGCGTTCACCTTCGAGGTGGACGGTGGCACGATCACCCGCATGACCATCCGCGAAGGTTGACCGGCCCGCCCGGGCCGGGGGCGTCCTCTGCCCCGGCCCGGGTCAGACCCGGCCGTGGAAGCGGGCCTGCAGGGTGCGGACCCGGTCGGCCAGGGGCTCCACGGGGCCGTCGACGGGTACGCCCGGGGCCACCTCGGTCACCGACAGCGGGCGAACCGGGCCGGCGGGCACGGCCCACTCCATCAGCCACCCCGTCAACTGGGCGGACGAACTCGCGTACACGATCCGGCCCAGCCCCACCCAGGCGTGCGCGGCCGAACACATCGGGCAGTGCTCCCCGGAGGTGTACACCGTCGCCGAAGCGCGCTCCTCGGGGGTCAGGTTCTGTGCCGCCCACCGGGCGATCGCGAACTCCGGGTGTCGCGTGTGGTCACCACCGGCGACGTGGTTGTGGTCCTCGAACACCACCTCGCCGGCGGCCGACACCAGGACCGACCCGAAGGGTTCGTCGCCCTTGTCCAGCGCCTCGGCGGCCAGCTCCACCGCACGCTCCAGATACCGCAGATCGGTCTCGTTCACCATGTACGCCCCCGGAAAACGTCGTTGTCGGTGGGTCCCGCGCGAAGCCAGGTCGCTCGCATGGACATCAGCATCCGACCGTACAGCCCCGACGACCGAGAGGCCGTCGTGCCCCTCTCCCCGCGGGCCTGGGAACCCGTCCACGCCTCCCTGGCCCAAGTCCTGGGGGACACCGCCCTACGGCGGGCTCGTCGGCGACCGGCGCACCACACAGAGCCGGGACGTGCGGGCCGACCTGGACGCCGGGGAAGTCGGTGTGTGTGGCCGTGGTCGAGGACGAGGTCGCCGGGTTCGCCACCGTCGAACTCGACCGACAGGAGAGGGCCGGGGAGGTCCGCTGCCCGTCGTCCGCTACTTCAAGAACCTCTGAACGCGGTCGGCGGCCACCCGCCGGTGGCCGCCCGGGCCTTGGGATCAGACTCCGGCGGTCGCCCGGTCGGTGGCCAGGGCCTGCGAGATCTTCGCCGCCAGACGGGCCGAGGGCACGTCGGTGTGCGGGCGCCAGGCCAGTTCGCCGAAGGTTCCCGAACCGGCCGGGATCATCGCGGCCGTCGCCCGGTACAGGTACAGGAAGGTGGGGCCTCGGTGCTCGGACCCCTCCGAGGCGGGGGAGTCGCGCACCGGTCCCGGTCCCAGGTCGAGCGGCAGGTCGCCGGAGGCCTCCTCCACCTGTCCCGCGACCGGCCCCGCCACCTCGGCCAACCGGGCCCGCGCGGCCTCGCGCAGGGACGCGTCGGTCTCGACGACGGGGCCGCCCGGCAACATCCACCGACCACGGTCCCGGTCCCGCACCATCAGCACCCGCCAGCACGGGTCCAAGACCACGGCTCCCGTGGTTACGTGTTCGACCCCCCACCCTTGGGGCGATTCCGGCCCATGGCCCTCGGCCAGGGCCCGGACCAGGGGAGCGGCCGTGTCGGCCTCCTTGGGGAAACGCTCCAGGTAGTCGCTCACCACGGCGCGGATATGCGTGTTCGGGATGCTCAAAGTCGCTCCAGTCCTTGCATGCACAGGGCGTGACCAGCATCGCCGCTAGAGAAGTGGCTGAACAGTTCCCACGCTGACCGAAGGGCAGGTCGGGAACGGGAAAGGGCCCGTGACCGATCGGTCACGGGCCCTCGAAGACGTGGCTCAGGCGGCCGGAGTGCGTTCGCGGGCGGCCTCGTCCTCCTCTGCGGCCCTCGCGTCGGCCGCCGCCCGCGACTTGGCCATCATCCGATCGTCCACTACCCGGATCACCGTGATCGCCACGATCGCCACCCCGGCCACGGCCAACCCGGTCAGCACCTTGGTCGGGTCGCTCACGTCCAGGTCGAAGAACCACCGACCCACCGGCGTCACCATGGCCAACGTCAACAGCCCCACCATGGAGCCGACCAGCGCCACCTTCCACCACACATAGGGCTTGGCCACCAACAGCAGCACCCACAGCGTCGTCGCGCACAGCGTGATCACCACGGCGGTGCGGTCGGAGGGATCGGGCACCGTGCGCCCACCCAGCACCAGCAGGTACGTCGTCACCGCCGCGACCCCCGCCACCAGCCCCGACGGGATCGCCAGACGCAACGTGCGCAGCACGAACCCCGGCCGGACGATGTCGGTGTTGGGCGCCAACGCCAGGAAGAACGAGGGGATGCCGAACGTCACCGCGTTGATCAGGGTGGCGTGCCGAGGGAAGAAGGGGTAGGCGACCGCCAACAGACCCACGACGATGGCCAAGGTCATCGTGTACACGGTCTTGGTCAGGAACAGGCTCGCCACCCGTTCGATGTTGCCGATCACCCGACGACCCTCGGCCACCACCTTCGGCAGCACGGCGAACCGATCGTCCAACAACACCAACTGGGCCACCGAACGCGACGCCGGGCTGCCCGCGCCCATCGCCACCCCGATGTCGGCCTCCTTCAGCGCGAGCACGTCGTTGACGCCGTCACCGGTCATGGCCACCGTGCGCCCGCGGTCGCGCAGGCCGCGCACCATGTCCCGCTTGCGTTCGGGGCTCACGCGACCGAACGACGAAGAGGCCTCCACCTCGCGCGCGAGCGTCTCGGGGTCCTCGGGCAGATCCCGGGCGTCCACCGGCCGGTCCGCGCCGGGCAGGGAGAGCTCACGGCCCACGGCGCCCACCGAGGCGGCGTGGTCGCCCGAGACGATCTTGACGTCCACGCCCTGGGCGGCGAAGTAGTCCAGGGTCGGTCCGGCGTCCTCGCGCACCCGCTGGTCCAGGACCACCAGGGACACCGGACGAACGGTGCCCGGGGCTAGCTCGGCGTCGACCCGTACCGATGCCCGGGCCAGCAACAGCACCCGAAGCCCCTGGGCGCCCAGCCTGGCGGCCTCGGCCGCGGCGGGGGAGTCCGAGGGGGCCAGGACGTCGGCCGCGCCCAGCACCCAGTGTTCCTCGCCGGTGGGGGCGAGCAGGCTCGCCCCGCTCCACTTGCGCGCCGAGGAGAACGGGGCCAGCGCCGTCACCCGCCATCCCGGGGCCGGTCGTCCCTGGGCGGTGAGGCCCTCGGCGATCGCGGCCATGCTGGGGTTGGGGTCGGGGTCGCTGTCCGCCAGCGCCGCCAACACGACGGTGGGGGTGGAAGCGGATTCGCCGTCGGCCTCAGAGGAGGTGCCGCCGAGGTCGCGGACCTCTGCGAGCCTCATCCCGACCTCGGTCAGGGTGCCGGTCTTGTCGGTGCACACCACGTCGACGCGGGCCAGACCCTCGATCGCCGGTAGCTCCTGTACCAGGCACCGGTGCCGGCCCAACCGGATCACACCGACCGCGAACGCGATGCTGGTGAGCAGGATGAGCCCCTCGGGGATCATGGACACCAACGCCGCCACCATGCTGCGCAGGGCGTCGGCCAGGGGACCGGAGATCCCACCGCTGACGGGTTCGGCGTCCAGGGTGACGTGGCCGCCCATGAAGAGTTGGCTGTAGATGAGCAGGGCGCCGATCGGGAACAGCGCGAAGGTGATCCAGCGCAGGATCAGGTCGATCCCCGAACGCAGTTCCGAACGCACCAGGGAGAAGCGGCTCGCCTCCTCGGCCAGACGTACCGCGTAGGCGTGGCGCCCCACCTTGGTCGCCCGGAAGCGGCCCGTGCCCGCCACCACGAAGCTGCCCGACATCACGGTGTCGCCCGGCTGCTTGAGCACCGGGTCGGCCTCACCGGTCAGCAGTGACTCGTCGACCTCCAGCCCGCCGGCCCAGGTCACCTCGCCGTCCACGACGATCTGGTCACCGACACCGATCTCCAGGACCTCGTCGAGGACGATCTCCTGGGTGGCCACGCGGACCGTCGCCCCGTCGCGGACCACCCGGGGCCGGGCGGCGTTGACGATGGCGAGCTTGTCCAGGGTCCGCTTGGCCCGCAGTTCCTGGACGATGCCGATGAACGTGTTGATCACGATGACCATGGCGAACAGGCCGTCCTGGACGGGGCCGATCACCGCGATGATGGAGAACAGCACCGCGATCATCGCGTTGATGCGGGTGAAGACGTTGCCCCGGATGATCTGGCCGACACTGCGGCTCGCCCGGACCGGGACGTCGTTGGTACGTCCGGTGGCCACGCGTTCGGCGACCTGCCGTCGCGAGAGCCCGGGCTCGGACGGGGGAGCCAACGGCGACCCCGGCGGTCCCGGAGAGGGCCCCGGGTCTGTCGCTGTGGAGGCCGGACCCCGGTGGTTCGGGTCTGCTTCTTCGGGCACGCGTGACTCCTGGTCGGGCAAGGAAGTACGAAGGAACCGTGACGGCGTCATCGGGCGCCCCGTCCCACCGGTCCCTCTGTCAACGAGAACGAGCGTAGAACGACCCAGAATAGAAGAGTCCCGGTGGGAAGGCGCTAAAGTCGGCCACCCGATCCCAAGGGATGCGCGCCCCACTCGCGCGGGGGGAGCGATCACCACCGGAGCGGGGGAGGAACCACCATCGTGGGCTCGCGGGGTTCGCCCTGGAGCAGACGACGTCAGGGGGATGGATGTGCACCGTCATCGTCGGGTTCGATCCGGACGCGGCCACACCGTTGGTCGTGGTCGCGTTGCGGGACGAGATGCGATCGCGTCCCTGGGAGGGGCCCGCCCACCACTGGCCCGAGCGTCCCACGCTGATCGGTGGCCGTGACCGGCTCGCCGGCGGGACCTGGTTGGCCGTCGAGCCCACCGGGCCCAGAACGGCGGCGCTGCTCAACGGGTGGCCCTGGGACGGTCGCATGCCCTGGGAGGGCGCCTACCCGGCGAGCAGGGGCGACCTGCCGTTGCGCACGCTCGCGCGCCGTGCGCGCGATCCCAGGGGCGGCCGGGGCCCGTTGGAGGGGGAGGACCCCACCCGGTACGCGCCCTTCCACCTGCTGGACGCCGACGCGCGCCACGCCACGCTGCACAGCTGGGACGGGCGTTGTCCGGACACCCGCTCGTTGCCCACGGGGGTGACCACCATCGTCAACACGGGGCTGGATCCGGCCGACCCGCGAGCCGCCCGGCACACGCCGGAGTTCGCTCGGACCCGCCCCGATCCCGACCTGGCCGCACTCGACACCCCCGTTACGGGCACAGGGGAGGAGGCCGTCCGGCGGATCTGGGGGCGGTGGCCGGAGCTGGTCACCGAGGCCGCCCACGCGAAGCCGAGGACGCCGGGTGTGGGGCCGGACCAGGGTGACCCGTCGGGACTCGTCGCCCACGCGGACCTGGGCGAGGGCCAGGTGTGGGGGACCGGATCGGTCACCCTGCTGGCCCTGGCCCGGGACGGGGTGCGTTACGCCTTCACCGACGCTCCGGACCGGCCGGAGGCCTGGCGGATGATCCCGACCTGACCTCGGGCGCGTCCGCGGCGCGGATTCCCGTGGAGCTCCACCCGGTCAGAGGACCAGGAAGAACCCGGCCACCATGACGGTCACGGTCACGAAGGCGATGATCGCGAGGAGGGCGTTGGACCGGAAACGCTGGTCATCGCCGGTCTTGAAGGGGGTGAAAGTGTCTTCCATGGCCGCATTATGCCCCATCCCCAAGGGTCCGGTCGGAACCACAGGGGGCGCTTCACGGGCCCTCGGTGGTCGACCGATCGCGGGACGTCATGCCCGGGTCGACGGGTAGGAGAATCCTTCTCGTAGAAGTTTTCCGAAAGCGCGTCATAGGTGAGGTGCGGGAGAGTCTCCTCTGAGACAGCAGTCAACACCGATCACTTCTCGAGGAACAAGTCATGATGAGCGCCCGCCCCGTTTCCACTTCCGCCCTGCGTCCCATGGGCGAGCCCGCCGAACTGGTGGGACAGTGGGTCCGGGTGTACGACGACGGCACCGTCGGCCTGCTCTTGGCCGCCGACAACACCTTCTGGAGCATGCGCACCCCCACCGGGATCCGCTCCGGGACGGGCCGTCTGGCCGCCGAACCGGTGACCGAGCGGTCTCCGGCCAAGCCCGTCCGTCGGCGGCTGCGCGCGATGATGGACGACCCCGGGTTCCCGGCCTCGGAGGACCTCGACCTCCTCGACCTGCAGTTGGCCGCCCACCCCTGAGCACCCCTTCCTCCCTGGTCGCCGGGCGCGGGCGGCCAGGGGACTGTGAGTCATCGCCTAAAGCACACGTAAACCGCCAGTGCGGACGAGGCGTCTCTCTGTGTGACGGACCGGACGGTCGTCGCGGCGCGAGCCGACAGGTGGGGGGTGTCCATGACCGACCGCAGTGGTCACTATCTGGAGTCGGGTGCGTACTGGTTGCTGTACGTCGTCTCCGTCAGCGGAGCGCTGTTGCACTGGCGACTGGGGAACGAGATCCTCGCCGCGGTCTGTGGCGCCACCGCCGTTCTCAGCGCGCTCCTCATCGGTCGTGGATCCTTCCCCTTCGCCGCCCAGCAGCGGTGAGCGGCGAGGTATTCCCACACGATCTGCGGTCATCATCACCCGGGGCCCCACCCGATATGGGTGCGTTCGTCGACCGGACGTGCGGATAGTCTGCCCTCATGCGTTCATGGTCTGCGCCTGACATCGTCCCCCTGCCGGGTACCGGCGGCCCCCTGCGTATCCGCGACACCGCGACCGGCCGGATACGGACGACCACACCGGGTCCCACCGCGGGCGTGTACGCCTGCGGGATCACCCCCTACGACGCCGCCCATCTGGGTCACGCGTTCACGTACTTGACCTTCGACCTGGTCAACCGGGTCTGGCGGGACGCCGGAC
Source organism: Nocardiopsis sp. NPDC006832 (assembly GCF_040635885.1). NCBI lineage: Bacteria > Bacillati > Actinomycetota > Actinomycetes > Streptosporangiales > Nocardiopsidaceae > Nocardiopsis > Nocardiopsis sp. NPDC006832. The sequence goes on from NZ_JBEYLC010000042.1 coordinate 19,975, forward strand.
ACGACGTGAACTACGTCCAGAACACGACCGACATCGACGACCCGCTCCTGGAACGCGCGAAGGCCACCGGGGTGGATTGGCGGGATCTCGCCCATCGCGAGATCGACGTCTTCCGTGAGGACATGGCGGCCCTGTCGATCATCCCGCCGACCTCCTACGTCGGCGTGGTGGAGTCGGTCGACCTCATCAGTGAACTCGCCGTACGCATTCGGGAGACCGGTGCCGCCTACGAGATCGACGGCGACCTGTACTTCTCCGTGGCCAAGGCTCAGGAGTTCGGCGAGATCGGAAACCTGGACCGCGCGCAGATGCTGGAGCTGTTCGGGCAGCGCGGCGGCGACCCCGAGCGTTCCGGTAAGAAGGATCCACTCGACTGGCTGCTGTGGAAGGCCGAGCGCCCCGGCGAGCCCGCCTGGGACAGCCCCTTGGGCCGCGGCCGACCCGGTTGGCACATCGAGTGCAGCGCGATCGCCCTGGACCGGCTGGGCCCGGGCTTCGACATCAACGGTGGCGGCAACGACCTGATCTTCCCGCACCACGAGATGGGCGCGGCCGAGACCCGCTGCGTCACCGGCGGCCCCAACGCCCACAACCACCTGCACGTGGGCATGGTCGGTCTGAACGGCGAGAAGATGTCCAAGTCACTGGGCAACCTCGTGTTCGTCTCCAAGCTGCGCCGACAGGGCGTGGATCCGGCCGTCATCCGCCTGGCCATGCTCGGCCACCACTACCGCGACGCGTGGGAGTGGACCGATGTCGAGCTGCCCGCCGCCACCGAACGCGCCGAGCGCTGGCGGGCCGCCTTCGCCCTGGGCGCGGGCCCCGACGCGGCCCCCGTGCTCGCCGCGGTGCGCGCCGCCCTGGCCGAGGACCTGGACTCCCCGGCGGCATCGGCCGCGGTGGACACCTGGGCCACCGCCGCGTTGACGGAGGGAGGCGCCGACACCGGTGCCCCGGCGCTGGTCCGCGCCACCGTCGACACCCTCCTGGGCGTCAAGCTCTGATCCGCTCCGTGCCCGCCCGATCGTGGCGGGCACGGAAGGGTCCGGACCCGTCAACGGTCCCTCAGGGCGCGCAATGATCGGGAAAGCGCGGGCCCGGCGGCTGTTCGGGTAGCAATCGCACCACAGGGACCCCGTGGCGCGGGTCGGCGCCGAGCCGTTCGTACACGTGCGGGTCCCCGTCGACGTCGTGCCCCAGCGCCCGCATGAGCGCCTCGACCGCCTCGGGGTGCTTCTGCGCCTGATGGGTCAGGACCCGCCCCGACTCCGCCGGTGGCAGCGGAACCGCGGTGCCTCGCTTGCGTTCCCGCCCCACTTGGAACAACACCCGTGGTTCGCGCGCGATGTTGCGGAACCACTGCGCGCGGTCCCCGAACCCGGAGGCCACCAGGACCGCCCCGGTGACGGAGTTGGTGTCCAGGATCTCCAACACCGCCTGGCGGGGTTCGCCGGTGCTGCGGCCCCGGTGGGTGAGCAGGACGAAACGGCCGCCCATCAGGCCGCCCAACCCGAGTCGGTACAGCCAGATCGGGGTGCGCAGCACGGACCGCCCCAGCGGGGTGTCGGGCGGTGCCTGCTCGTGCGCCGGTAGTGGATGCGTCATGGTGCCTCCTGGGCCGGGGGTCGGAACGGCCCGATGGTAGTGAGGCGAGGTCGTTCTGGCACGGGTGCCACGCCGGCACCCGGCTCCGACGTCCGTTATGCGGGGATCGATGTGGATTCGTCGTGTCCACCTGTGGCCACGACATGGCCGAAACACCCCCAAAGGTCGCCCCCGCGTGATGGGATGTCGCGCATGACCACGACCACGACCAACACCCCCACGCGGCCCAGCGCCGCGGCGGAACTCATCGCGGACTTCGTCTCCACCGGAGGTCGCCTCAGCGACCGGGCCGAGCTCGCGGGCTTCCTGCGCGAACACCACTTGGTCACCGAGGGCGCGATCCCCATCACCCTGGCGGACCTGGACGAGACCCTCACCCTGCGCGATGGAATCCGCGCCATCTTGGACCGTGACACCGAACCCGACCCCGAGACGCTGGCCCGGGCCCAGAAGGTCCTGGACGGGCTGCGCGTGACCGTGCGCCTGGAACCCGATGGACACTCCGAGTCCCCGCTGGCCCCGGCCGTGGTCGACGAGGTCCGCCGCGGGCTGGCCCGCATCGCCGGAGCCTGGGCCGCGGTCCTCGCCAGCGGGGAATGGCGCCGCCTGCGACTCTAGGGAGTGTCCTTCGGGTCCCTCAGGAGCGGTGGTGTTCGAAGAACTCCTCCCACTGGGGGATGACGCACTCCAGTTGGTAGCGGGAGGAGGCCTCCAGGGCGTGGGCGCCCATGCGGTGGCGCTCCTCTCGGTCCTCCACCAGGCGAAGTAGCGATCGGCCCAGCGCCTCGGTGTCCTGCGGTGGCACGAGCAGTCCTGTGTGCTCGTGCTCGATGATCTCTCCGGGACCGTGCGGGCAGTCGAAGCTCACCACAGGTAGCCCGACGGAGAAGGCCTCCACGATGGTCATCCCGAAGCCCTCCACCTTGGAGCTGACCCCGAGGATGGAGGCCTTGGACAGCTCCGAGGTCAGGTCGCGGGTCTGGCCCATGAGCTTGACGCTGTCCTGGACGCCGTGCTTGATGGCGGCCTCCTCGATCTGGCTCGCCCTGTCCCCGCTGCCGTAGATGCGCAGGCTCCAGTCGGGGTGCTCGGCGGACACCCGGCTGAACGCCTTCACCAGCTTCGGGTACTGCTTGACCGGGGACAGGCGTCCCGCGGCCGCGATCACCGGTTCGTCCAGGGTCGAGGGGGTCGGCTCGCCCGGGTCCACGGCGTTGGGGATCACGGTGAGGAAGTCGGTGTCCGGGCCCAGCAGCCGCTGGTAGGCGTGCCGGTCGGTCTCGGTGAGTACGCTCAGCCCGTCCAGGTTCCGGTAGTGCCGCTCGATCGCCTTGACCAGGTCCGGCTTGTGCTCGTTCAGGTTGAGGTGTTCCTGGCCGATGAGGCACAGACGCTTGGGAGCCCAGGCGGCCAACATCAGGTTGATGCCGGGACGGGTACCGATCACCACGTCGGCGTCGGTGGTGCGCAGGTACCGGTGCAATCCCGAGACGGCCTCGGGGCTGAAGTTCTGGTTGCGCTTCAGTTCGGACTCGGGCACGACCGAACCCACCCTTCGGGTCCAGCGTCGACGACCGAAGGCACCGAGGGTCGGTTCCTCGGTGGTGTGATCGTGCAAAGGCCACAGCCGCACCCCGTCGGGCAGCTTGAAGAAGGGCGCCTTGCGCCTGCGGGCCAGGCTGACGATCTCGACCTCGTGCCGCTCGGAAAGCCCGCGGGCGAGGTTGTACACGGTTCTCACCGTGCCACCCATGGCGTAGCCGTTGGCGATGACGAAGGCGATTTTCATCTGTGTTGTACCCCCCGTTCCCTCCCCGCGCGGAAGGAAGGGATGATCGGTCCGGCCAACCGGAGGCGCCGCCATCGGGGCAGGGCGGATGTGGAGACGTCCCGTCGTTCCCCCCGGCGCGACGGGTGCCCCACTCGCGTCACCTCCGGTCCGCGAGCCGTGTTCTCGGAACCTATCGCCCGGGGGCTAAAATACGCGTAACAGCGAGGCCGGGCCCGGCGTGTCGCCGTTCACAGGTCGCTCGTCCGGCTGGTCGTTCCACGCGTGCCCCGGGGTCAATCGTCGTCGTGGCGGCGCAGGTAACGCTCGAATGCCTGGGCGATGGCGTCACCGGAGGCCTCGGGAAGCTCCACGGTGTCCTTGGCCTCCTCCAGGCCGCGCACGTAGGCGGCGATGTCCTCGTCCTCGGCGGTGAGGTCGTCGACCCCGGCCTCCCACTTGACCGACTCCTCCGGCAGTTCGCCGAGCGGGACCCGGGCCCCGGTGAACTCCTGCACCCAGCCCAGCAACGCCATGGTCGCCTTCGGGCACGGGGGCTGGGCCACGTAGTGAGGGATGGCCGACCACAGCGACACCGTCTCGATACCCGCGGCGCTGAACCCCTCGTGCACCACGCCGACGATTCCTGTGGGGCCGGAGTAGGTGGAGGCCTCCATGCCGTGGCGCTCGCCCAGTTGCTGCGGGGAGGACATACCGGTCACCGGGACGGGGCGGGTGTGCGGGGCGTCGGCCAACAGGGAACCCAACAGCACCGCGCGCCGCACGCCCAACTCACGGGCGATCGCCAACAGGTCGGCGGCGTAGGAACGCCATCGGACGTTGGGTTCGGGGCCGCTCACCAGGACCAGGTCGCGGGACGAACCGGGCGGGCGGACCACGCTCACCCGGGTCGTGGGCCACTCGACCTCGCTCAGCCGCCCGTCGACCACGGACATGCGCGGTCGGGTGACCTGGAAGTCGTAGTAGTCGTCCGGAGCCAGGGCGCACAGTTCACGGGCGTCCCACTGCTCGGACAGATGTTCCACGGCAAGGCTCGCCGCCTCGCCGGCGTCGTTCCACCCCTCGAACGCCGCCACCATCACAGGCTCGACGAGCTCTCGGTCGAGCTGGATCATGCACGGCCCCTTCCTGAACGCGGACGCGTCCTACCCTATGGGGTGGCGCCAGAACCGAGAAACCGTTCCGCGGACCTCGCGGGAGGTGCTCGGGCGTCTGACTTTGGGACACCGGTCTCACGTGGCGAAACAGGCGATGAGGTAGCCTCGCAGCAGCGACTGACCAGGACACCGATGTCCCAGGCCGCTTCCACTGTCGTGCGTCGTGGTCCCCGCCGGTGCCGTTCGTCACGAGCGACTCGCCAGGGTTCCACGAGGCCCCGAGATTAGAGTTGCCGATTATGAGAGATCGACGGACATTCCGTGAAGCACTGTCCCAGCGCGTGGTCGTTGCGGACGGGGCGATGGGCACCATGTTGCAGGCGCACGATCTCGACCTCGACCAGTTCGAGGGGCACGAGGGTTGCAATGACATCCTGAACTTCACCCGGCCTGACATCATCCGGGAGACCCACGCCGCCTTCTTCGAGGTCGGGTCCGACTGCGTCGAGACCAATACCTTCTCCGCCAACTTCGGTGGGCTGATCGAGTACGGGATCCAGGACCGTACCTACGAGGTCGCCGAAGCGGGCGCCCGTATCGCCCGTGAGACCGCCGACGAGTACTCCACCGCCGACCAACCCCGCTACGTACTGGGCTCCGTCGGCCCCGGAACGCGGCTACCGACCCTGGGCCACAACCCCTACGCGCTGTTGCGCGACTACTACGAACAGGCCGGACGAGGACTCATCGACGGTGGCGCGGACGCCATCCTCATCGAGACCTGTCAGGACCTGCTGCAGGTCAAGGCCGCGGTGGTGGGCGCCAAACGGGCCCGCAAGGCACTGGGCAAGGACATCCCGATCATCGCCCAGGTCAGCATCGAGACCAGCGGCACCATGCTCATGGGTTCGGAGATCGGCGCCGCGCTGACAGCGCTGGAACCGCTGGGCATCGACGTCATCGGGCTCAACTGCTCCACCGGCCCGGCCGAGATGAGCGAGCACCTGCGCTACCTGTCGCACCACTCCACGATCCCCATCTCCTGCATGCCCAACGCCGGTCTGCCGGAGCTGGGGCCCAACGGGGCGGTCTACAACCTCTCCCCGGAGGCGCTCACCGACGCCCACGACACCTTCACCTCCGAGTTCGGGCTCAGCTTGGTCGGCGGCTGCTGTGGAACCACCCCCGAGCACCTGCGTCAGGTCGTGGAGCGGGTCCAGGGACGTGGGATCAAGAACCGCAAGCCCCTGGTGGAGCCCTCGGTCTCCTCGCTCTACCAGAGCGTGCCGTTCCGCCAGGACGCCAGTTACCTGGCCGTGGGCGAGCGCACCAACGCCAACGGTTCCAAGAAGTTCCGTGAGGCCATGCTGGCCGAGCGGTGGGACGACTGCGTGGAGTTGGCCCGCGACCAGATCCGCGACGGCGCCCACATCCTCGACCTCAACATCGACTACGTGGGTCGTGACGGCGTCGCCGACATGCACGAGCTCGCCACCCGCTTCGCCACCGCCTCCACCCTGCCGGTCATGCTCGACTCCACCGAACCGCCGGTCCTGGAGGCCGGGTTGGAGGCGATGGGCGGTCGCGCGGTGATCAACTCCGTCAACTACGAGGACGGCGAGGGCCCCGGCACCCGGTTCGACCGCATCATGGAGTTGGCCTCCGAACACGGCGCCGCCGTGGTCGGCCTGTGCATCGACGAGAACGGCCAGGCCCGCACCGCCGAACACAAGGTGCGGGTGGCCTCCCGTCTCATCGATCAGCTCACCGGCGAGTGGGGGATGCGCACCGGTGACATCGTCATCGATTGCCTCACCTTCCCCATCACCACCGGACAGGAGGAGACCCGCAGGGACGGGATCGAGACCCTCGAAGCGATCCGTGAACTCAAGAGTCGTTACCCGGACGTGCAGACCACCCTTGGTCTGTCCAACCTGTCCTTCGGCGTGAACCCGGCCGCCCGCATCGTGCTGAACTCGGCGTTCCTGCACGAGGCGGTCCAGGTGGGTCTGGACTCGGCGATCGTGCACGCCTCCAAGATCCTGCCGATCAACCAGATCCCCGAGGACCAGCTCAAGGTCGCCCTCGACATGATCTACGACCGGCGTGAGGGCGACTACGACCCGCTGGGCACCTTCATCGACATGTTCACCGGGGTGGACGCCCAGTCCATGAAGGCCTCCCGCGCCGAGGAGCTGGCCGCGCTGCCGCTGTGGGAGCGCCTGGAGCGTCGCATCATCGACGGCGAGCTCACCGGCATCGAGGCCGACCTGGACGAGGCGCTGGCCGAGCGCCCGGCCCTGGCCATCGTCAACGACACCCTCCTCTCGGGCATGAAGACCGTCGGTGAGCTGTTCGGCTCCGGCCAGATGCAGCTGCCGTTCGTCCTCAAATCCGCCGAGGTCATGAAGTCGGCCGTGGCCTACCTCGAACCGCACATGGAGAAGACGGACGACGACGGCAAGGGCCGCATCGTGCTCGCGACCGTCAAGGGCGACGTCCACGACATCGGCAAGAACCTCGTCGACATCATCCTGTCCAACAACGGCTACGAGGTCGTCAACCTCGGCATCAAACAGCCGGTGTCGGCGATTCTGGAGGCCGCCGAGGAGAAGCGGGCCGACGTCATCGGGATGTCGGGTCTGCTCGTCAAGTCCACGGTGGTCATGAAGGAGAACCTGGAGGAGATGAACTCCCGGGGGATGTCGGCGAACTTCCCCGTGCTGTTGGGCGGCGCGGCTCTCACCCGCTCCTACGTGGAGCAGGACCTGGCCGAGATGTTCGGCGGTGAGGTCCGCTACGCCAAGGACGCCTTCGAGGGTCTGCGCCTGATGGACACCCTCATGGCGGTCAAACGCGGTGAGGAGGGCGCCAAACTGCCCGAACTGCGTCAGCGCAGGGTCAAGCGGGGCGCCACCCTCAAGGTCACCGAACCCGAGGACATGCCCGCCCGCAGCGACGTGTCCACCACCAACAAGGTGCCCACGCCGCCGTTCTGGGGCGACCGCATCAGCAAGGGCATCCCGCTGGCCGACTACGCCTCCTTCCTCGACGAGCGCGCCACGTTCATGGGGCAGTGGGGGCTGAAGGCCTCCCGAGGCGGCAACGGTCCCACCTACGAGGAGCTGGTGGAGACCGAGGGGCGTCCGCGCATGCGGATGTGGTTGGACCGGATCCAGACCGAGGGCCTGCTGGAGGCCGCGGTCGTGCACGGCCACTACCCTTGCTACAGCGAGGGTGACGACCTGGTCGTGCTCGACGACGAAGGGGTCACCGAGCGCACCCGCTTCACGTTCCCGCGTCAGCGTCGCGACCGGCACCTGTGCCTGTCGGACTTCTTCCGGCCCAAGGAGTCGGGAGAGTTGGACGTGGTCTCCTTCCAGGTGGTGACGGTCGGCGCGGCGATCAGCCGGGCCACCGCGGAGTTGTTCCAGAAGAACGCCTACCGCGACTACCTGGAGCTGCACGGCCTGTCCGTACAGCTGACCGAGGCGTTGGCCGAGTACTGGCACACCAGGGTCCGCGCGGAGCTGGGCTTCGCGGGGGAGGACCCGGCCGAGCTGGACGCCTTCTTCAAGCTCGGTTACCGGGGCGCCCGGTTCTCCCTGGGTTATGGGGCCTGCCCCGACCTGGAGGACCGCGCCAAGATCACGAAGCTGTTGGCGCCGGAGAGGGTGGGGGTGACGTTGTCCGAGGAGTACCAGCTTGTTCCCGAACAGGCCACCGACGCGATCGTCATTCATCACCCCGAGGCGACATACTTCAACGTCTGACCGGCTCAGGTGAGGCCCCACCGGCGTTCCGGCGCAGGTGGGGCCTCTCCCCATGTCGGGTCCGACACCCACGAGTCGAGAAGAGTCATGAGCACTGTGAGTTCCGAACCGTCCGAGTCCCTTCGAGCCCCCGCCGCCCAGGAGTCCGGTCGCCGTCTGCAGGCGGTCCTGTTGGATATGGACGGCACCCTCATCGAGAGCGAACACCTGTGGAACGAGTCGGAGGCGGAACTCGTCGCCGAACTGGGCGGGGTGTGGACCGAGAAGGACCACCTGGCCAACGTGGGTAATGCCGCCACCCCGGTGGGGCGTTACATCATCGAGTTGACCGGGGCCGACCTCACACCGAGACAGGTCGCCGATCGGCTCTACGACCGGTTCCGCGCCAAACTGGAGCAGGGCGCGGAACTGCGTCCTGGGGCCAAGGAACTGGTCACCATGCTGTCGGAGGCGGGCGTTCCGGTGGCGTTGGTGACCTCCACCGAACGCGAGCTGGTGGCCACCGCCATCGGTGGGATCGGCCTGGAGAGCTTCGACGACTCGGTGGCCGGTGACGAGGTGGAGGCCAACAAGCCCCACCCCGATCCCTACCTCAGGGCCGCGCGTCGCCTGGGGGTGGACCCGAGACGGTGTGTGGCCGTGGAGGACTCCGTGGTGGGGGTGGCCTCGGCCGCCGACGCCGGATGCGTCACCATCGCTATTCCGAACCACATCGAGGTTCCGCCCCGCGAGGGCGTGGTGTTCCGCGACAGCCTGGTCGGGGTCGACCTGGACTGGTTGGAGTCCTTGGTCGCCGACCGCTGACACTCCCGGACCGTGGACGTGCGGGGCGCGCGGTAGCGTGGTGAATCGAGGAGAAGTCGCGCCCGTGCACGCCGTGTACCCGCCGAGAGAGCGGTGGGTGACCCGCCCTAGGGGATGAGCCGGATGTGTGTTCGGGCCCGGGATGGGAGACTGGCCCTATGCCTGAGACACTGACTATGACCTCCGGCCTCACCTTGGGAGCGGCCCTCGCGGCGGTGGGCCTGATCATCACGTTCTTCGTGTGGCGACGCAAGGGCCTGGCCTTCGGGTTGCGCGGCCTGGCCTGGTCGATGCTCCCGCTGGTGGCGGGTCTGCTCGGCCTGATGAACGTCATCATGCAGTTCGTGCTCGGACTCTTCGGTGTACTGGCCGGTCTGGTGTTCAACCCGATCGTGTGGGCCGGTGTGGCGCTGGTGCCGCTGATGGTGATCCTGTACGTGGCCTCCGGGTTCATGAAGGCGCGGGGGATCGGCGTGAAGCAGTCGGGGGCCAAGGACAAGACCTCCGAGGGCGGGGACGCGCCGGCCGGAGGGCAGGGCGCTCCCGCGGCGGGACCGGCCAAGCCCACCGCCGGTCAGGTCAAGGCGCCACCGCAGAAGAAGTCCGGTGGCGACGAGGACTTCGACGACATCGAGGCGTTGCTGCGCAAGCACGGCATCGAGTGACCCAGGGCCGACGCACGCCGCGATCGGCGAAGCGTCGGTCAGGTCGGCATCACGAAGGCGGTTCCGCTGAGGCGGGGCCGCCGTTTTTCATTTCTTTACCATTACGTACCGGATTCGTCTGATTACTTACCGGTTCATAGCATCTCGCATAGTGCGCGGCTATGCGTTCCCTTCCTCGTGTTCCTCCTCGTATGGTGTGGGGGTCGTGGCGGCGCATCGCCCCTGTTCAGGCCTCATGGTCGGTAGAGTCCTACTTTGTGTGCTTTAGTCTCCATGTAGATCCATTGTTAGCTTTGGTTACGATTTAGCTACATGGACTTGGTTTGGACGGTGAGCTCGTCGTAGGCGAGTAAATTGGTCGTTGTGTAACATCCAGGGCAAAACGGGCCACCGGGTGTCCAAGATCACCAAGTGATCCAGGACCCGTGATCCGGCGCCGGTGGGGTGGGTGATCCTCCCTCCTCGCAGAGCGTGAAGCCCAACCAGCCAGTGTCGAGATCCGACCGGCCCCACCGTGAGACCTCGCAGGGTCGACCCCCCCTGAGTGCTCACGTGTGGGTTCTGTCCTCTCGGTCAGAAGCGCAAGAGTGGAGAGTGGTGGCCTGATGAGTGCGCCCTCGCAAGTCCCTGAGTCGGCGGAGGACGCCGACACCGCGGACGTCGCAGCGGCGGCCACCCAAGGTCGTAGTGACGCCGACAACCGGTCCCTGAAGCAGATCGCCTGGCAGCGCCTACGCCGCGACAAGGTCGCCATGATCTCCGGCATCGTCGTGGTGCTGCTCATCCTGGCGGCGATCTTCGCGCCGTTGTTGGCCAAGTGGTTCGGGCATCCGCCCACCCAGTTCCACCAGGACCTGATCGAGCCCAGCCGACGCCTTCCCTACATCGACCCCGAGAATCCCGACGCGGGCGTCGACCGTTGGGGCGGGATCAGTGGCGACCATCTGCTCGGTGTCGAGCCCACGACCGGCCGCGACCTGTTCAGCCGGATCCTCTACGGCGCCCAGATCTCCCTGCTGGTCGCCTTCCTGGCCACCCTGGTCTGCGTCGCCCTGGGCACCATCCTGGGCATCATCGCCGGTTACGTGGGCGGCTGGGTCGACACCCTCATCAGCCGGGCCATGGACATCTTCCTGGCCTTCCCGCTGATGCTGTTCGCCATCGCCCTGGTCGGCGTCATCCCCGACGGGGTCCTGGGGCTGACCGGCAACGGGCTCCGAATCGGCGTCATCGTCTTCATCATCGGTTTCTTCAACTGGCCCTACATCGCGCGCATCGTCCGCGGTCAGACCCTCGCCCTGCGCGAGCGGGAGTTCGTGGAGGCCGCCAGAAGCCTGGGCGCCGGCAACCGGCACATCCTCCTCAAGGAGATCCTGCCGAACCTGATCACGCCGGTCATCGTCTACGCCACGCTCCTGATCCCCACGAACATCCTGTTCGAGGCGGCTCTGAGCTTCCTGGGCGTCGGTATCAACCCGCCCACTCCCAGCTGGGGCAAGATGCTCTCCGAAGCGGTGCCGTTCTTCCGTGAGGCGCCCTACTTCATCATCTTCCCCGGTATGGCCATCTTCATCACCGTGCTCGCGTTCAACCTGTTCGGTGACGGCCTCCGTGACGCCTTCGACCCCAAGACCTCCGATTGACCCGCGCTCGTGCGGGGCGATCATCCTCCCCCCGCGCGGGCGTGGATCAACCCGCGGGTCCAATCATCCCCACACCAGGTTCCCAGAGAGGTAGTTCCTTGAGGAAACGCACCTTCGGCTTCGTCGCGCTCGGCGCGGCGGCCACCCTGCTGCTGTCCGCTTGTGGCGGTTCCGCCACCGGCGGCGGCGCGGCCGAATCGGAGTTCGAGTTCGACCAGGGCTCGACCGAGCTCGTCAACGCTTCGGACAAGAGCGGTGGCACCCTGAAGTACGCCATCGAGGCCGACTTCGACTCCGCCGACCCGGGCAACACCTACTACGGGTGGAGCTGGAACTTCCAGCGCTACTACGCTCGTACACTGCTGTCCTTCACCCCGGAGCCGGGTGAGGCCGCGACCGAGCTGATGCCCGACCTGGCCAAGGCGATGCCCGAGCCCAACGATGACTTCACCGAGTGGACCATCGAGATCCAGGAGGGCCTCAAGTACGAGGACGGCTCCGAGATCGTCGCCGAGGACATCAAGTACGCCATCGCGCGCTCCAACTTCAACGGTGGCACGCTCTCTCTGGGCCCGCAGTACTTCGCCGCGCACCTGGACCAGGACGACCACAACGTCTACGAGGGTTCGGACCCGCTCGCGGGCTTCGACTCCATCGAGACCCCGGACGACCACACCCTGGTCTTCCACCTCAAGGACTCCTTCTCCGAGTTCCCGAACGTCCTGACCCAGCTCCAGACCGCCCCCGTGCCGATCGAGGCCGACAAGGGCGAGCTCTACCAGGAGCACGTGCTCTCCTCGGGTCCGTACAAGTTCGACGGGAACTACCAGCCCGGCGTCCAGCTGCACCTTGAGCGCAACGAGCACTGGGACCCCGAGACCGACGATGTCCGTCCGGCTCTTCCGGACCGCGTCGAGCTCGAGATCGGTGTCGCCCAGGACGAGATCGACCAGCGTCTGGTCAACGGCGACATCGACGTCGACGCTCGCGGCACCGGTGTGGGCCCGGCCATGCGCTCCACCCTGCTCGACGACGAGGCCGTCCAGGGCAACCTGGACAACCCGTACACCGGCGCCCTGCGCTACATGAACATCCACACCCCGATCATTGAGGACGTGGCCTGCCGCCAGGCCATCATGTACGCGGTCGACCGCGACAGCATGTGGCGCGCCTGGGGCGGCGAGCCCGGTGGTGACATCGCCACCAACCTGCTGCCGCCGGCGATCCCGGGCTCCAACCCGGAGTCGAACCTGTACCCGTCCGAGGACGGCAAGGGTGACCTCGACGCGGCCCAGACCAAGCTCGATGCCTGCGGCGAGGAGGACGGTTTCAGCACCACGCTCGCCGTCCGCGCCGAGAACGACAACGAGGTGCAGACCGCGGAGTCCGTCAAGGAGGCCCTCGCCCGCGTCAACATCGACGTGACCATCGAGTCCTACCCCACGGCCGACTTCTTCGGTCAGTACGCCGGTTCCCAGGACTTCGTCCGTGAGAACGACATCGGCCTGAGCCTTTCCGGCTGGGGTCCGGACTGGCCCAGCGGTTACGGCTTCGCCTCCAAGATCACCCACGGCGACGCGATCATGGAGACCGGTAACTTCAACACCTCCGAGCTCGACGACCCCGAGATCAACGGTCTCTGGGACGACGCCCTGCTCACCGAGGACCCCGACGAGCGCGCGGCCATCTACGAGCAGATCGACACCCTCGTCATGGAGAACGCCGCCATCCTGCCGGTGGTCTTCGACAAGTCGCTGATCTACCGCTCGGACGAGCTGACGAACGTGTTCTACCAGCCCGCGTTCATGATGTACGACCTGATGCCGCTGGGCGTCGACCGGGACTAGCAGTCCTGACTACCAGCCTGAACTAGTACGAAAAGGCAGGTGAGAGCGGCGGGGCACCCGAGGTGATCCCTTGGGTGCCCCGTCCGCCGACTGCGATGCTGAACTATATTCTTCGCCGCCTTGGGGCGGGTCTTCTGCTTCTCGTCGTCGTTACCGCGGTGACCTTCTGGATCTTCTACGTCCTGCCCAGGTGGGCGGGCGTCACCCCGCAGGGCATGGCGGCGATGTACGTGGGCAAGGCGCCCACCCCGGAGGCGATCCAGGCCACCGTGGAACGCCTTGGCCTCGACCAGCCGATCGCGGTCCAGTTCGTGGAGTTCCTCCGCACTCTGCTCTTCGGTCAGGAGTTCACCTTCGGCCGTCAGACCGTCGAGTGCGCGGCCCCCTGCCTGGGCTACTCCTTCAGCACCAACTCTCCGGTGCTGCCCCAGATCCTCGACCGTCTCCCCGTCACCCTGTCCCTGGGTCTGGGCGCGGCGGTCATCTGGGTCATCGGCGGTGTCGGCGTCGGTGTCCTCTCCGCGGTCAAGAAGGGCAGCATCTTCGACCGTCTGGCCATGGGTGCCGCCCTCGCGGGCGTGTCCCTGCCCATCTACTTCACCGGTCTGCTGGCCCTGGCCTTCCTGGTCCACCAGTGGGGCCTGTTCCCGGTGTCGCGCTACGTCCCCTTCACCGAGGACCCCGTCGCCTGGTACCAGGTCATGCTCCTGCCCTGGATCACCCTGGCGTTCCTGCACGCCGCCCAGTACGCCCGCCAGACTCGCGCGGGCATGCTGGAAACGCTCAACGAGGACTACATCCGCACCGCGCGGGCCAAGGGCCTGAGCGAGCGCAAGGTGATCTTCAAGCACGCCCTGCGACCCACCCTCACCCCGATCCTCACCATCCTCGGCCTGGACATCGGCATGGTCCTGGGCGGCGCGATCCTCACCGAGAAGGTGTTCTCCCTGAACGGTGTGGGCGCCTACGCGATCGACTCGATCGTCTCCAAGGACCTGCCCGTGATCCTGGGGGTCACGCTCCTGGGCGCCGTGTTCATCGTGGTGTGCAACCTGATCGTCGACCTCCTGTACCCGGTCGTCGACCCGCGGGTGCGGATCACCGCGTGACGCGTGTCAGCGTGAACACCAGACCAGCTCTACCGAAGGAAAAGTGACATGGCCTCGACCGGATCGGCTGCCTCCGACGCAGTCGTGCGCGTGGACGACCTGCGGGTGACGTTCCCGACGATGGATGGAGACGTCCACGCCGTCAAGGGACTGTCCTTCGAGGTCCCGGCCGGTGGCGCCCTGGGCATCGTGGGCGAGTCGGGTTCGGGCAAGAGCGTGACCTCGCTGGCCCTGATGGGTCTGCACCGGGGCAGCCGCGCCCAGATCACCGGTTCCATCGAGGTGGCCGGGCAGAACGTGGTGACCGCGAGCGACAAGAAGATGCGCCAGATGCGCGGCAACGACATCGCGATGGTCTTCCAGGACCCGATGCAGTCGCTGCACCCGCAGTACACCATCGGTAACCAGCTCATCGAGGCCTACCAGGTGCACAACCCCAAGGCCTCCAAGAGCGCTGCGCGCAAGCGTGCCGTGGAGGCCCTGGGCCGGGTCGGCATCCCCGAGCCGGAGAAGCGGATCAACTCCTACCCGCACGAGTTCTCCGGCGGTATGCGCCAGCGCGTGGTGATCGCCATGGGGTTGATGTGCGACCCCAAGGTGCTGCTCGCGGACGAGCCCACCACGGCCCTGGACGTCACGGTCCAGGCCCAGGTCCTGGACCTGCTCGACGAGCTGCGTCGTGACCTGAACATGGCGCTCATCCTCGTCTCGCACGACCTGGCCGTCGTGGCCGGTTCGGTGGACGAGGTCGTGGTGATGCGCCACGGTCAGGCCGTCGAGCGCGGCGACGTGCGCAAGGTCCTCTCCAAGCCCGAGCACCCCTACACCCAGGCGCTGCTGGACGCGGTGCCGCGTGTGGAGGTCTCTCGGGCCCAGCGCCGTGCCCGAGACCGCGCCGACCGTATCGATCGGGACAAGCGCGAGGGCACCGTCACCAAGCCCGGTGACTTCGAGGCCTTCACCCCCGCCACCTCCGAGAGCGAGCCGCTGCTGAGCGTGCGCGACATCGCCCAGTGCTTCAAGGTCCGTGGGGGAATGTGGGGCCGATCCAGCGACTTCTGGGCGGTCAAGGGTGTGAGCTTCGACCTGTACAAGGGCGAGACCCTCGGCATCGTGGGCGAGTCCGGC
The DNA here is from genome assembly GCF_040635885.1 of Nocardiopsis sp. NPDC006832. Classification (NCBI taxonomy): domain Bacteria; kingdom Bacillati; phylum Actinomycetota; class Actinomycetes; order Streptosporangiales; family Nocardiopsidaceae; genus Nocardiopsis; species Nocardiopsis sp. NPDC006832. The sequence goes on from NZ_JBEYLC010000042.1 coordinate 35,435, forward strand.
TCGGGCAAGAGCACGGTCTCGCGCATGATCATGCGTCTGCTGGAGCCCACGAAGGGGTCGGTCCACTTCGAGGGCAAGGACATCACCCACATGCGCGAGCGCGAGCTGCGACCGCTCCGCCGCGACGTGCAGATGGTGTTCCAGAACCCCTACTCCTCGCTGAACCCGCGCCTGACCATCGGTGAGAGCATCGGCACCGCGCTGAAGGTGCAGGGTGAGCGCGACGGCAAGAAGATCCGAGGTCAGGTGCAGGACCTGTTGGAGAGGGTGGGCCTGGAGCCCAACCACTACAACCGGTTCCCGCACGCGTTCTCCGGTGGTCAGCGTCAGCGCATCGCCATCGCCCGCGCGCTGATCCTCAAGCCCAAGCTGATCATCTGCGACGAGCCGGTCTCCGCGCTGGACGTGTCCACGCAGGACCAGGTGCTGCGTCTGCTCTCGGAGTTGCAGGACGACTTCGGTCTGACCTACATCTTCGTGGCCCACGATCTGGCGGTCGTGCGGCAGGTCAGTGACCGCGTCGCGGTCATGCGCAAGGGCGAGGTCGTGGAGATGGGCGACAGCGACTCGGTCTACGAGAACCCGCGGAGCGACTACACCCAGCAGTTGCTCACCGCCGCCCCGGTCCTGGACCCCGACGAGGCCCGCAGGCTGCGCGCCGAGCGTTTCGCCGAGCGCGACGGAGCGGTCGCCTGACGGCGAGTGGGATATGCCCGTCGAGGGCGGTCATGGACACGGTTCCGTGACCGCCCTCCTCGCGTGGGCCCACCCGGTCCGGTCGCCCTCTCAGTCCGGCTGTTCGCGCAGGTAGGTCAGGACCGCCATGACGCGACGGTCCACGTCGGTCCCTTCGGGCGGAAGGTCGAGCTTGGCGAGGATGTTGGTGATGTGCTTGCCCACGGTGGGTTCGGACACCACCAGCTCCCGGGCGATCCGGGCGTTGGAGACGCCCTGGGCCAGCAGCGCCAGCACCTCCAGTTCGCGTTCGGACAGCCGCTCCAGTGGGGTGCTGCGCCGCCGGACCAGTCGCCGCACGACCTCGGGGTCGATGACGGTGCCCCCGGCGTGTACCCGACGCAGCACGTCGGAGAACTCGGCGACGTCCACCACCCGTTCCTTGAGCACGTAACCGACACCGACCCCCTCGTGGGAGTCCAACAGGTCGGACGCGTAACCGGCTTCCACGTACTGGCTGAGCGCCACCACCGGCAGACGCGGGTGTTCCCGGCGCAGCTCCACGGCGGCGCGCAGTCCCTCGTCGGTGAAGTCGGGCGGCATCCGGATGTCGGTGACCACCAGATCGGGGGCGTACTCGGCGACCGTCGCCTTGAGCGCCTCGGCGTCACCGACCGCCGCGACCACCTCGAAGTCGAACCTGCGCAGCAGGTCGGACAGACCCTCACGCAGCAGGGCGCCGTCCTCGGCCAGGACTACTCGGATGGGGGACACGGGAACTCCGCTCTCAATCTCGTGGGACCACCTGGTGGGCTGGACAACAGGATCCTGCCGCCGACGACGGTGACCCGGTCGGCCAGACCGGTCAGTCCGGTGCCGCCTGCGGGGTCGGCGCCGCCCCGTCCGTCGTCGATGGTCTCCAACACCAGGATGTCCTCCTCCAATCGGGTGTTCAACCGGACCTCGGTGGCCCCGGCGTGTTTGGCGACGTTGGTGAGGGACTCGGCGGCCACGTAGTAGGCGGCGCTCTCCAGGTGCGCGGGAGGCCTGCGCGGTAGGTCGACGCGCACGCGGGTGGGGACGGGGGAGCGATCGGCCAGTTCCGGCAGGGCCGCGGCCAGCCCCCGGTCGCTGAGCACCTTGGGGTGGATGCCGTGCACGATCTCGCGCAGCGACCCGATGATCTCCTTGGCCTGGCCGTGCACCTCGCTCAAGGTGCGTTCCATCCCGCTGCCCGGTGGCGCGTCCATCCTGGCCAGGTCCAGACGCATCGCCAGGGAGATCAGTTGTTGCTGGGCACCGTCGTGCAGGTCGCGTTCGATGCGTCGGCGTTCGGTCTCGAAGGCGTCCACCAGGCGGGCGCGGGAACGGGTCACCTCGACCAGTTCCGAGCGCAGTTCCTCGGTCTCCCCGCGTCCGCCGAGCAGGACCCGTGCGACCAGGGCGTGCACGCCCGCCGCCGGGGTGCACACGTAGGGCGTGAGCAGCAAGAGGAGCACCCCGGGTGCCACCAGGGGCAGGGCGGTGAGCGGGTCCTCGAAGTGCCACCACCCGAGGGTGACGGTCTCCCCGAACAGGGGGATGAGCGGACTGACGACCAGGAACAGGCCCATGACGGGGAAGAGGAACAGCAGCGCCCACGTCAGGTTGTCCAGCAGCAGGACCAGCAGGAGCAGGTAGGCGAACTCGCGCCAGGTGGCCGCCTCGGTGTAGCGCACCCGTGCCCGGTGCCACAGGCCGGGGCCGGTGGCCCGGTGCCCGTGGTCGATCGGTGGGTGGACCAGGCGCAGCCGCCACCGTTCGATCGGCGCGACCACCAGGGCGACGAAGGGCCCGCCGAGCAGCAACAGGACCGCCCCGAACAGCAACAGGGCGGCCAGGGTCCATGCCCCCTGCGGCTCTCCCCGGGCCAGCGCCTCCACGTGCTCGCCGAGCATGATCAGCGGTACCGAGAAGGGGGCCAGCAGCAACACGGCCAGGGGCCCCATCACCATCGTTCCGGCCAGGTGACCCAGGCCCCGCCACGGCCAGGACGACCACAGGAAGCCCTTGCTCCGCATGGCCTCCAAGGTGGTGCGGGGGAGCGGCGCCGGTGTACTCACCCCGACAAGTTACGGGAACGGCGGCGCGGGGTGAAGCGGGCACGACCCACCTGCGACTACAGGCGAGCCCCACCACCGGTGAGGTCGAGGCCGGGACGCTCAGGTTCCGATGACGCCGCCGTCGTCCTTGCGGACCACCACCACGGCCGACCGCGGCCGCCCGCGCGGATCGAACCCGGGCCAGTTGCTCACCGCGCGCGGGTCGTCCACGGTCGGTGCGCCCAGGTGTTCGGTGGCCGACCCGGGTCCCCGCACCGTCACGAACAGGGTTCGCCCGTCCGGGGTGGCGGCCACTCCGGCGATCGCGCAGCCGCGGGGCCCGGTGAGGAAGCGCCGCGCCCGCCCGCCGTCGGGGTCGGCGCACAGCAGGGCGCTGTTGCCCGCGCGCTCCCACGCTCGGGGGTCGGTGATCCGGGTGGTGTCCGTGTGGATCCACAGCCGGCCGTCGGAACCGCAGTGCAGCCCACCCGGGGGTGCCTCGGTCCGAGTGGACTCGTGCCAGGAGAACAGGGTCGCGCCGTGGTCGGCGGCCCCTTCGCTCAGGGAGAGGATCCGACCGCCGCCCTGACCGTCGGCCTCGGACAGGTACACGGCCCCGGTCGCCGGGTGGACGGCGGGCGTGCCCGGCCCGCGGAGCCTCGTCGCGTCCACAGCTTCGGCGGCCTCTCCGGCACGAAGGAGAACGTCGGCCTGGTCGGTGAAGCCCTCGCCCTCGCCCAGCCCGGACCCGCCGTGGACCAGGGGCGACCAGGTCCCCGAACCGTCCGAACCCGTCCGTGCCGCGTACAGGGCGCCTTCGGCCAGGGGGCCGAGGGCCCGGTCGCGCAGGCGTTCGCGCCATGGGTGGGCGCCGACGAACTTGTAGAGGTGGGAGTCGTCGCACAGGTACACCACGGCGCGCCCGCGCGACTCGGTCACGGTGGCGCCGTGGTGCGCCATCCGGCCCAGGGCGGTGCGTTTCATGGGAGCGGAGTCGGGGTCGAACGGGTCGACCTCCACCGCCCAACCGGACCGTCGCGCCTCGTTCGGGGTGAGTTCCCGGTCGAGTGCGGCGTCGGCGGTCAGGCAGGTTCCCCAGGGGGTGGTGGCCTGGCCGGGGCCGCTCAGGACCCCGGCCGGGTCGGCCCCGGTGTCCAGGGCGGGGTGGCCGACCAGGGGTCCGTTCGGGGTGGTGGGGGAGTCGCCGGTCAGTCGATGGTCGAGTTCGTCCCCCAGCACCCGCCAACGCCCGTCGACGAGTTCGACGCGCGCGATGGTCGCGCCGAGGGAGGCCATCTCCTTGGCGGTCGGGGCGGCGTCGCCGGCCCGCCCTCCGTCGGTGCGCAGCAGCACGCGGTCGACCTGGGAATGGGTCACTACGAGGAGCCCCTGACGGTTTCCGGCCTGTCCGGGACGCAGGGGTAGGTAGCCGATCCCGCTGTGGCCGGTGCCGACCTGGCGCGCCGCCTCCTCGGCGGTGTTCCCGGCGTCGGGGCGCCAACGGGGGGAATCGGTGCGCAGGGGCGCACCCCAGGGCAACAGGACACGGGCGGTGTGGCCGGGTGGGACGGTGACGGCGTCATCGAGGGTGACGGGAACCTCGGTGAAGGTGGGGGAGGAGCCGACGAGCGGGTCGGCCGACGCGGGAGAACCGCCTCGGAGGAGGTCACCGAGGAGGGTGGATCCGGTCAGGGCGCTCATGGCCGCGGTGGCCACCAGGAACCGGCGTCGACTGTGTACGGGCGGCATGGCTCTCCTCGGCGCCGGGCACTCCGAGCACCGGCTTCGTTGGTTTGTGCCGATGTAATCACGCAAAGTAGTCGAATGCGTGGATCGTGCGGTCGTGGCGGGTTTCCGGCCGAAGGTGCGAAGCCGTGGTGCCGAGTGGGAATGAAAACGGTTATCATTTGGTTGACGCAGATCGACGGCCTAGGAGGTCCACATGGCACGCAACGACGCACGACCCATCATCAAGCTCAGGTCCACCGAGGGCACCGGGACCACCTACGTGACCCGTAAGAGTCGCCGCAACACCCCCGACCGCCTGGTCCTGCGCAAGTACGACCCCAAGCTGCGCCGCCACGTCGAGTTCCGAGAGGAACGCTGACCCGGACACACCCCGAAGAGAGGCCCGCATGAAACAGGGAATCCACCCCGAGTACCGACCGGTCGTCTTCCGGGACAAGGCCGCCGACTTCGCCTTCCTCACCAGGTCCACCGTGACCGGTGACAGGACCATCCAATGGGAGGACGGCAACACCTACCCGCTCGTCGACGTCGAGATCTCCAGCGCGAGCCACCCCTTCTACACCGGCAACGCCCGTGTGGTGGACACCGCCGGCCGGGTGGAGCGCTTCCAGCGCCGCTACGGGCGCAAGTAAAGGGAAACCATCCGCGGGCGGCGCGGCCCGGACACGATTCGGACCCGCCACCCGCACGGAAAGGCACGCACCAATGGCCGTACCCAAGCGCAGGATGTCGCGCGCCAACACCCGCACCCGCCGCTCCCAGTGGAAGGCGACGCCCCCCGAACTGGTCACGGTGCGTCTGCGGGGCCGCGAGTACCGAGTCCCCCGCAACCTGCTCCGCGCCTATGAACGCGGACTCCTGCCCCTGCCCGAGTAGGACACCCGAAAGTCCACCACCTGTCGGGGCCCGGGCGCACACCCGGCTCCCCTCACCCGGGCCCCGACCCACGCGCCGAACCCCGCACACCACCCGGCGACCGACGAAACACCCCCACCCCTGATCACCGCATCCCCACGAATCGGGCAGGCTTGTGGGGTGACGACATCCCCGACCGACTCCTCGGCCACCACCCCCGGCCGATTCGCCGCCCGCGCTCCGCGCAGACCCATCGACCTGCTCGTCGGCTTCGCCGGACTGATGCTGGTCTTCGTGGTCCTGCTCCTGGTCACCGATGCCCTGGCCGAAGGCGGGCCCATCGACGACGCCTCCCAACTGCGCGCGGTGATCCCGCCCGGGCTGCTCCTCGCCGTCGCGGTCGGTGCCAACCTCCTGCTGCTCGTCCTGGTCTGCTACGTCGTCCTGCGCACCCTGATCGTCGGGAGCGTGCGCGACCTGCTGCGCCCCCTCGTCGCGGCGGTGGCCGCCTACGGCATGACCTCCTGGGTCAACGCGCGGATGGAGATCGCCTCCATCGGTGCCGCGCCCCTGCCAGGCCTGCCCGAGGACGTCCTCACCGCCGCCACCCTGGGCTACGTGGCCGCCGGTATCGCCTTCACCCGCACCATGCCCGCCGGGCAGCCCAGGGTCCGCTCCCTGTTGTGGGGGACCAACTCCATGGTCGCCGTCACCGCGGTCACGGCGGGCGTCAACAGCATCCTCGCCGTCCTCTTCACCGTCCTGGTCGGCCTGACCTGCGCGGCCCTGGCCCGCTACGCCATCGGCGTGCGGGTACCTCCCCCCGCCACCGGACGCATCCTGGACGAACTCGCCCGCTTCGACCTGACCGCCGACCGGATCGTCCCCGACGGCACCGACGAGGACGGGGACCCCCGCCACCTGGCCGACCTCACCGACGGGCGCCGGATCGAGCTCACCGTCCTCGGCTCCGAGAACACCAGCGGCTTCTGGAGACGACTGCGCGCCCTGCTCCTGCTGCGCCGCCCGGTCGCCCCCCGCATCCTCTACGGGGTCCGCAGACGCGCCGAACACGCCACCCTGATGAGCGCCGCCGCACGTGACGCCGGGGTCCCCGCTCCCCGGATCCTGGCCCTGGGGGAACTCTCCCCGGGCACCGTCCTGCTCGCCCGCGAACGCTCGCACGTCCGGGGCCTGGACACCCTCGAACCCGAACAGGTCACCGACACCCTCCTCGCCGATCTGTGGGAACTCCTCGGCGCGCTGCACCGACGCCGCGTCGTCCACGGCGACCTCCACGGCGCCACGGTCGGCATCCGCGAGAACGGTCCCGACGATCCACCCACCGCCGCCCTGACCGGGTTCGACCACGGCTCGGTGGCCGCGGCCCAACTGCGCACCTCCCTGGACCACGCGGCCATGCTCACCCTGCTCGCGCTGCGCGTGGGTGTCGAACGCGCCGTCGCCTCGGCCGTGCGCGCCCTGGACGTGGAGACCGCCGCCGCCGTGCTTCCGCTGCTACAACCCCCAGGCCTGCCGCACCGGCTGCGCGCCGAACTGCGACGCACCGACCGCGCGCTCCTGGGACGACTCCGTGACCGCATGGTGTCCTTGGCCCCCGAGGCCCCGACCGAACCCGCCCGGCTGGAACGGATGCGGCCGCGCACCATCGTCAGCTTCGTGGTCGCCACCGTGGTCGGACTGGTCCTGGTCTACCAACTCGCCGGCGTCGACCTGGCCACCATCCGTCACGCCGACCCGCTGTGGGCCTTGACCGCGTTCGCCATGGCCACCACGTGCATGATCGCCGCCGCCATGGTGCTGATCGGTTTCGTACCCGCGCCGCTGCCCTGGTGGCGCACCATCCTGGTGCAGTACGCGGCGTCGTTCGTGCGCATCGCGGCCCCCGCGGGGCTGGGCTCGATCGCGATCAACAGCCGGTTCGTCATCAAGGCCGGCGTGCCCACCTCCCTCGCGTTGTCCGCGGTCGGACTCACCCAACTGGTGGGCTTCCTGATCCACGTCCCCCTGCTGCTGGTCTGCGCCTACCTCACCGGCACCTCCTACTGGACGGGCTTCAGCCCCTCACCGACCGTCGCCCTCATCAGCGTCCTCGGCACGGCCCTGGTGGCCGCGGTCCTGCTGCATCCCCGCATGCGCCGGGCGGTCGCCGAACGTCTGCGCCCCTACCTGCGCGGGGTCCTGCCCCGACTGCTGGACATGCTCCAGCGCCCGATGAGCCTGCTGCTCGGGGTGGGCGGCACGCTGCTGCTCACCGTCGCGTTCGTGCTGTGCCTGCACTTCTCGGTCCTGGCGTTCGCCGGCCCCGAGATCCAGGTGAGCCTGGTCGCCGTCGCCGTGGTGTTCCTGGCCGGCAACGCCATCGGCTCGGCCGCGCCCACCCCGGGTGGTCTGGGCGCGGTGGAGGCCGCGCTCATCGGCGGACTCACCGCGGTGGCGGGTGTCCCGGCGGCGGTGGCGCTGCCCGCGGTGCTGTTGTTCCGGGTGCTGACGTTCTGGTTCCCGGTGCTGCCCGGCTGGCTGTCGTTCAACCATTTGCAACGCCGCGAGGCCATCTAGCTCAGACCAGCAGCAGGACACCCAGGAACAGCAACAGACCCAACAGGGCCACGATGGTGACCTGGTAGCGCCGCCGGACCGACTCCTCGGACGGTGTCGGGGACGGCACGGACCTGAGCAGGGTGACCTGAGGCTTCGTCGGTTCGGGTTCGGGCAGGGGCGGCGCGGTCTCCGGCACGCCCAGATGGCGGGGCGGCCAGGTGTGCTCCAGGCGCGGGCCGGCGCACCGCTCCACCACCTGGGCGGGGGTGGGTCGCAGCGCGGGATCGTGCGCCCAGCAGTCCCGGATCAGCGCCTCCAGGTCCGCGGGCAGCCCGGACAGGACCTCCACGGGCGGCGACGAGATCAGCCGCATGAGGATGCGCGGCTCGGAGGGACCGTCGAAGGGACAGTGACCGGTCGCCGACTGGGCCAGGGTGGTCCCCAACGCGAACACGTCGGAGGACGGTGAGAGCGCCGACCCCTCCGCCTGTTCGGGCGACATGTACGGCAGCGTGCCGAACACGTGCCCGGTGCCGGTCATCGTGCTGCCCTCGGTGGGACGGGCGATACCGAAGTCGATCACCCGGGGCCCGTCCGGCGCCAGGATGACGTTGCTCGGCTTGATGTCGCGGTGGATGAGGTCACGGATGTGGATGGTGCCCAGGGCCTCGGCGAGCAGGGTGGCCATCGCCCGCAGCGAGGCGGCGTCGAGCGGCCCGTGTTCGGCCAGCGCGGCCTTCAGCGACGGACCCGGGATGTGTTCGTAGGCGATCCAGGGCCGTTCCGAGTGGGGGTCGCTGTCGACCACTTCGGCGGTGTAGCGCCCGCCCACCCGCGCGGCGAGTTCGGCCTCACGAGCGAAACGTGCGCGGTAGTCGGTGCCGTCCAGCCGGTCGTCCTCCACCAGCGCCGAGCGCACCACCTTGACCACCACGTGCGCGCCGTCGTCGGCCCGTCCCAGGTACACCTGACCCATGCCACCGGTGCCGAGCCGATGTGTCAGCGGATATGGTCCGATTCGGTCGGGATCGTGGGGCGAAAGGGGCAACACGTCACGCCTTTCTGCAGGACTTCACCCTCACTGTGTTCCCTTTTGAGGGCTTTCATCCCTTCTCAGTGGAGATCGTGCGGAAACCTTGCACGACCATTGCCCGAGAATTCGCTCCGGAGTGGATTCGGTCGCACCCGGGTTCGGCCGGGGCCCGGACTTGCGGTTGACGCGACGTCAACGCCTACGGTCGTGCCGAGGCCGGACGGACCGGCCCGACGAAGGGAACCCGATGTCCTGGTCGATGGCCGAGGTCTGCCGCGTCAGCGGCGTGACCTCCCGAACCCTGCGCCACTACCACCACATCGGTCTCTTGGAGCCCGAGAGTCTGGGCCCCGGAGGGCAGCGCCGCTACGGCGATCGTGAACTGCGCAGACTGCAACGGATCCTGGTCATGCGCGAGCTGGGGTTGGGGCTGGCCGACATCCGGCGTGCCCTGGACTCCGAACGCGACGAGGTCGCCGCGTTGCGCCGGCACCTGTTCGACCTGGAGGCCGAACGCGACCGGTTGGGTTCCCTCATCGAGACCGTGCGACGCACCGTCGACACGATGGAAGGAGACGGCATGACCACCATCCGACCCGAGGAGCTCTTCGAGGGCTTCGACGTCACCCACTACGACGACCGTGCCCGTACCCAGTGGCCCGAGCAGTGGGAGGAGGCCGCTGCCGCCGGTCGTGACCTGACCCCCGAGGAGGGGGAGCGGATGCGCGCGGAGACCGCGGCCCAGCTGGAGCGCATGGCCGCACACCTGAGGGCGGGCCGTCCGGTCGACGACCCGGCCGTGCGCGCCGAGGTCGCCGTTCATTACGAGGGCGTGTGCCGGATGTGGACTCCGGACGCCGACGCGTTCGTCCAGCTGGGGCGGGTCTACGCGGAGCCGGGGCCCTGGCGCGAGGTGTACGAGAAGGTGGCGCCCGGGTTGGCCGACTACCAGTGCGAGGCGATGGAGGACTACGCCCGTCACGTGCTGGGGGAATCGCGCTGATCCCGCCCGCCGAGGGCCCCGCGCTCCATAGGGAAGGCGGGGCCCTCGCGCGCTCACAGGACGTCGGGGGACACGTCCAGGACGGTGCGGTCGCGGGAGGCGACCAGGTCGAACCAGGGCCCGGTCCTGGGCAGCTCGTGCCGGAAGAAGTAGGCGGCCGCGGCCCGCTTGCCGTCGTAGAAACCCTCGTTCCGGCCGTGCGCGGTGACCAGCTGCTCCAACCAGAGCCAGGCCACCACGACGTGTCCCACGGCCTCCAGGTAGGTCGTGGCGTTGGCCAACGCCACGGCCGGGTCGCCCTCGGCCCAGGCCGAGGCGGCCGTCTCGGCCGTGCGTGCCAGGGCCGCGTCCAACAGCTCGGCGTACTCGGCCTCGGCTCCGCCCAACCCTCGTGCCCGCTTCACGGTGGCGCGCGCGGTCTCCACCAGCAGCGTCAACCGCGACCCGCCGTCCTGGACCACCTTGCGGCCCAGCAGGTCCAGCCCCTGGATGCCGTGGGTGCCCTCGTGGATGGCGTTGAGCCGGTTGTCCCGGTAGTGCTGTTCCACGTCGTACTCGCGGGTGTAGCCGTAGCCTCCGTGGACCTGGATGGCCAGGCTGTTGGCCTCCAGACACCACTGGGAGGGCCAGCTCTTGACGATGGGGGTGAGCACGTCCAACAGCAGCCCGGCCTCGCGCACCCGTTCGGGCGACTCCGCGCTGAGCTTGTCGTCCATCAGCCGCGCGCAGTACAGCACCAGGGCCAGAGCGCCCTCCACGTAGCTCTTCTGCGCGAGTAGCATCCGCCGCACGTCGGTGTGTTCGATGATGGGCACCTGCGGCTCACGCGGGTCCTTCGCCCCCAGGGCGCGGCCCTGGAGACGTTCGCGGGCGTAGGCGAGCGACTTCAGGTAGCCGGTGTAGCCGACCGCCATCGCGCCGGCGCCCACCCCGATCCGGGCGCCGTCCATCATGTGGAACATGTAGCGCAGCCCCTGGTGGGGCTCGCCGACCAGATGACCGACCGCGCCGGGCTCGCCGCCCGGGGTGTGCCTGCCCTCGCCGAAGTTGAGCAGCGCGTTGACGGTGCCCCGGTAGCCCATCTTGTGGTTGAGGCCCGCCGGGACGACGTCGTTGCGCTCGCCCGGGGTGCCGTCCTCGTTCACCAGGTGCTTGGGCACGATGAACAGGGAGATGCCCTTGACCCCGGGCGGGCCGCCGGGGATCTTCGCCAGGACCAGGTGGACGATGTTCTCGGTGAGTTCGTGGTCGCCGGCGGAGATCCACATCTTGTTGCCGAAGAGCCGGTAGGTGCCGTCGCCGGCGGGTTCGGCCCGGGTGGTGATGTCCGACAGAGAGCTGCCGGCCTGGGGTTCGGACAGGCACATGGTGCCGGTGTAGCGGCCCTCCACCATGGGGCGTACGAACGTGTCGATCTGCTCGGGGGTGCCGTATTCGATGAGCAGGGACGCGTTGCCGGAGGTGAGGAACGGGTAGGCGGAGGTGCCCAGGTTGGCGGCCTGAAAGTAGGCGTTGCAGGCGCTGGAGACGACCCGGGGAATCTGGTCGCCGCCCACGGAGGCGTCCATGGCGATGGAGGACAGGCCGGTCTCGGCGTAGACCTCCAGGGCCTTCTTGACCTCGGGGTTGACGTGGACGCGTTCGCCGTCGAAGCGGGGCTCCTCGGCGTCGTTGGTCTTGTTGTGCGGGGCGAAGTGGTCGGTGGCCACGCGTTCGGCCAGTTCCAGGGCGCCGTCGAAGGTCTCCCTGGAATGGTCGGCGTACCGGGTCCGCCGGGTCAGGGCCTCGACGTCGAGCCATTCGTAGAGCAGGAACCGCAGATCGCGCGCGGACAGCAGGGTGGACGCCACGGGATGCCTCCAAGATGAGAACCGACTGGTCGGTATGCTACCCGCCTCCGAATACCCCAAGCGCGCTCGGGGCCGCCGGAGGGGAACGGTCTACGCTGGTCCCACCGAACACCGAATACGACCAGGAAGCCGCCGATGCCCGAGAACACCGCCACCGTCCTGTTGCTCAACGGCCCCAACCTCAACCTGCTGGGCACCCGCGACCCCGGGCAGTACGGCACCACCACCCTCGCCCAGGTCGAGGAACGCGTGGTCGCCCTGGGCAAGGAACTCGGTGTGGAGGTGGTCTGCGCGCAGAGCAACAGCGAGGGCGCAATGGTCGACCACGTCCACTCCGCCCGCCACTACGCGGGGGTCGTGATGAACCCCGGCGCCTACGCCCACTACAGCATCGCGCTGCGCGACGCGATCGACGCCGTCGAGGCGCCCGTCGTCGAGGTGCACATCTCCAACGTCTACGCCCGCGAGGAGTTCCGGCACACCTCGGTGACCGCGCCGGTGGCCGCCGGTTACGTGGCCGGATGCGGGATCGTGGGCTACGAGTTGGGGCTGCGGGCCGTCCTGGCCCGCGCCGCCGAACGTCGCGCCTGACCACACCCGAGGGCCGCACCCGACGATCGGGACCGACCGGTCGGTATGCCACGGGCGTGAAAAGGCCCGGATCAGCGGTAGGTCATCAGCTCCGGGCCGCCCTGTTCCAGGTGGGCGTGGTCGTTGAACGAGAGCAACTGCGTCCCGCCCCGCCCGTGCGCCACCTTGCTCACCGAGGCGTTCACCGTCACCCGGTTCATCATCACGAACGCCGAGTCCGGAGCGTTCATCAGCGTGGAACAGGCGGCGCCGATCACCCCGCCGGAGGTGAACACCAGAGCGGTCCGCCCACGGCCCAGGTCCGCGGCCACGTCGGCCAGCGCCGCGCGCACCCCTTCGCGAAAGTGCGGGAACGAACCCGGCCCCACCTCCTCGGTGGTGGTCCACGAGGTCAGGCAGGCGTCCAACCGCTGTTGCAGCGAGCCCTCCTCGATCGGGAAACGGCTCAGCAGGTTCAGGTGGTCGTACTCGTTCCACCGCTCATCGACGGTGGGTTCCACGTCGATCCCGGCCTCGGCCAGGACGGTGGTGGCGGTCTGGCGCTGGCGCAGCAGCGACCCCGTCACCACCGCGCCCACCGACAGGGCACGTCGCTTGAGTTCGGCGCCCAACAGTCGCGACTGCTCGTACCCGGTGGGGCTCAGCAGGTCGTAGTCATCTGCCTCGGGGGAGGCCTTTCCATGGCGGATCAGGTAGATCGTCGGCATGCGCACAATGTACGGGGACGCCCCTCGCGTGCACCCACCGGGCATGGCGTTGACACACTTCGACCATCCCGGCCGGTAGAAAAGTAGGGCCGGTCCCCCCAGACCTCCGGCGTCCCACACGACGAGGAGACCATGGGAGCACTTTTCTCGGGGGGCACCTCCGTGCGGCGACTGATTCGGACGGCCTTCCTCGAAGCACGCAAACGGTTGTCCTCCTACGTGTCCCAGATCGTGCTGGCGGTCATCGGCGCCGCCCTGGCCTGGGCGATCGCCGGAGGGCTGGTCCAGGACCACAGCCCCTTCTTCGCGCCCATCGCCGCGCTCATCGCGCTCAACGCCGCCGGCAGCGAACGAGGAGTCAACGCGGTCCGGATGCTGACCGGTGTCTTCATCGGCATCCTCGCCGGGGAGGCCGCGCTGTTGCTCACCGACCGAGGCCTGCTCGCCCTGACGGTGGGCACCGGACTGGCCATGATCGTGGCCGCCGCGATCACCTCCGAACGCGCCGTCGTCGGGCAGGCGGCCGCCAGCGCCATCCTCACCACGATCTTCGTCGGCGACGGCAGCCCCGGCATCGACCGACTCGTCGACGCGCTCATCGGAGCCGGGGTGGCCCTGCTGCTGAGCCAGCTGTTCTTCCCCGCCCGCCTCGTGGCGATGATGCGGCGCATCGAGGAGGAGGCCCTGGGCGAGATGGCCCGCATGCTCGACGAGGTGGGCCTGTCCCTGACCTCCGACGGAGACGACGCCAGCGCACAGGTGGTCAACCGTCTCGGTGACCTGAGCAGACCCATGGCCGACCTCAGCAAGGCCCGTGAGGCGAGCATGACCACGATCCGGCTCTCCACCATCCGCTGGGGCGACCCCGGACCCGTCCTCGACGAGGACGAGGTCATCGAACGGCTCATCCTGCTCGGCGAGAGCTGCCTGTTCCTCGCCCGCACCACCGTGGCCATGGACAGCGAGGAACGCCGTGAACTCGCCCCCATCGTGCGGGGCATGGCCGACGTCCTCGGCACCCTCGCCGACGACCTCAGCAGCCGGGAAACCAGGGAACAGGCCGTGAACCAGGCACTGACGGCGGCGCGCGGCTACGGTGCGGGCACCCCCGACGACGACCCCGTCACCCACGCCACCCACCTGGCCGTGGAGATGGTCGCCACCGACATCATGGTGTTCGCCGGGATCCGCTTCGACGAGGTCGAGGACATCCTGTTGGGCGAACTGGAGGACCCGACGATCCCGGCCCCGGCCCAGGAACCCTGGCTTCCGTGGCTGCGCTGGCGACCGCGCCTGCCCGACATCCGTGTCGGCCGGTTCCGCGGACGCGGATGACCGGCCCGATGCCGGGCCGGTCCATTCAGGCGTCGCCTAATCGCGAACGGGAGAGTTCCGTACGGCGGAGGGCTCGAACCGCACCACCACCGACTTGGACGTGGGGGTGTTGCTCACGTCGGCGGTGGAGTCCAACGGCACCAGCACGTTGGTCTCCGGATAGTAGGCGGCCGCGCTGCCCCGCGCGGTGGGGTAGTGCACCACCCGGAAGTGCGGGGCCCGCCGCTCACGTCCGTCGGACCACTCGCCCACGATGTCGGTGTAGGCGCCGTCGGCCAACCCCAGCTCACGGGCGTCCTCGGGGTTGACCAGCACGACCCTCCGACCGTCCTTGATACCCCGGTACCGGTCGTCCAGCCCATAGACGGTGGTGTTGTACTGGTCGTGCGAACGCAGCGTCTGCAACAGCAGCCGGCCCTGGGGGATCTCGGGCGCGTAGGTGCCGTTGGTGGTGAAGTTGGCCGCCCCCGTCGCCGTCGGGAACCTGCGGTCGTCCCGGGGAGCGTGCGGCAACCGGAAACCACCGCGCCGCCTGGCCTTGGCGTTGAAGTCCTCGAACCCCGGCACCACCCGGGACACGTGGTCGCGGATCCGGTCGTAGTCGGCCATCGCCTCCCAGTCCACCGTGCCGTCGGGGAACATCCGCCGGCCCAGCGCGCGGACGATGTCCACCTCCGACCACATGTCCTCCGACAACGGCGCGAGCACACCGTGCGAGGCGTGCACCTCTCCCATGGAGTCCTCCACCGTGATCCACCGGGCCCGGCCCTCGTGCACGTCCCGGTCACTGCGGGCCAACGCCGGCAGGATGAGCGCCCGCGTACCCGTGATCACGTGCGAACGGTTCAGCTTGGTGGACACGTGCACCGTCAGACCCACCCGGCGCATCGCCTCCTCGGTCACCTCGGTGTCGGGGGAGGCGGACACGAAGTTGCCGCCCATCGCGAAGAACACGCCCACCTCGCCGCGGCCCATCGCCCGGATCGCGTTGACCGTGTCGTGCCCGTGCTCACGCGGCGGCTCGAAGTCGAACTCGGCGCCCAGGGCGTCCAGGAACGACTCGTCGGGCCGCTCGAAGATGCCCATGGTGCGGTCGCCCTGCACGTTGGAGTGGCCGCGCACCGGGCACACGCCCGCGCCGGGCCGGCCCACGTTGCCGCGCAGCAGCAGGAAGTTGACCACCTCGCGGATGGTCGGCACCGAGTGCTTGTGCTGGGTCAGACCCATCGCCCAACACACCACGATCTTGTGGGAGGAGGTCACCATGGTGACCAGCTCCTCGATCAACGACCGGGACAGCCCGGAGTCGCGTTCGGTGCGTTCCCAGAACTCGTCCTCGGGCTCCTTGAGCAGGGCCCGGGAGAACTCCTCGAACCCGTGCGTGAACTCCCGTACGAACCCGTGGTCCAGCACGTCCTCGCCACGTTGGTCGGCTTCCAACAGCAGCCGGTTGACCGCGCTGAACAGCGCCAGGTCACCACCCAGGCGGACCTGCATGAACAGGTCGGTCAGCTCGGTGCCGCGGCCCACCAGGCCGCGCGCGTTCTGCGGGTTGCGGAACGCCTTCATACCCGCCTCCGGCAGCGGGTTGACCGTGACGATCCGCGTCCCCGAACGCTTGGCCTTCTCCAGGGCCGAGAGCATCCGCGGGTGGTTGGTGCCCGGGTTCTGCCCGGCCACGATGATCAGGTCCGCCTCGTACATGTCCTCCAGGGACACGCTGCCCTTGCCCACGCCCAACGTCTCGGTGAGCGCCGAACCGGACGACTCGTGGCACATGTTCGAGCAGTCCGGCATGTTGTTGGTGCCCAACTGCCGGGCGAACAGCTGATAGGCGAACGCCGCCTCGTTGCTGGTACGCCCCGAGGTGTAGAACTCCGCGCCGTCGGGGGAGGACAACCCGCGCAGCTCCTCGGCGATGAGGTCCAGGGCGGCCTCCCACGAGATGGGCTCGTAGTGAGTGCCGTCCTCGGGCAGGTACACCGGCCCGGTCAACCGGCCCTGCTGCCCCAGCCAGTAGCCGGAGCGCCGGGCCAGCTCACCGACCGGGTTCCGGGCGAAGAAGTCCGCGCCGACCTCGCGGCGTGTGGCCTCCTCCGCGACCGCTTTGGCGCCGTTCTCGCAGAATTCCGCCGTGTGCCGTTTGTCCGGGTCCGGCCAGGCACACCCCGGGCAGTCGAAGCCGCGCTTCTGGTTCACGGCGAGCATCGCCGGCAGCCCGCGCATCACACCGGCCTGTTCGCCTACGTGACGCACGCTGCTGAGCACCGCGGGGATCCCCGCGGCGCTTTCCTTGGGTGATCCGACCTCCGGCGCGTCCTGTGCGGGATCGGGCATCTGCGAATCATGGTGTCTCACACCGCCCATTCTTTCACCCCACGGAGCGAAGCGCAGGAGGCGGATGCGTTCGCGTATGCCAAAAGAAGAGATCACTATCAAGCGATTGACCGTTCTTGTTGAGGGGACCTTGGTCCCTGTACGCTCGGGCGATGTTGTTGAGCCGGCTGAAGTACCTGACCGCGCTGGCCAAGGAACGTCATTTCGCACGCGCCGCCCAGGCCTGCCACGTATCCCAGCCCGCTCTGTCCTCCGCCATCCGCAAGCTGGAGGCGGAGTTCCGCGTCCCCATCGTCAAACGGAGCAACCGGTTCATCGGGTTCACCCACGAGGGCGAACAGATCGTCACCTGGGCGCAACGGGTCATCGCCGAACACGACTCCCTCATGGAGAGCGTGCGCAACGGGAGCGAGGGGCTGAGCGGGCGACTGCGCATCGGCGCCATCCCCACCACCCTCAGCTCCCTGTCCCTGATCACCCGTGGGCTGTGTGAACGCCACCCCCAGGTCACCCTGTCGATCGTTTCGATGACCTCCACCGAGATCGAACAGGCCCTGGCCGACTTCCAGATCGACGTCGGCGTCACCTACATCGCCAACGAACCCCTTGACCACGTGCGCCGAAAACACCTCTACCGGGAGCACTACGTCCTGCTCACCGCCGAGGACGGGCCACTGGGGCACCGCGCGAGCATCAGCTGGGCCGAAGCGGCGGAGGTGCCGCTGTGCCTGCTCACCCCGGACATGCAGAACCGGCGCATCATCGACGGCGCCTTCCGGCAGGCCGGCACCCGACCGGTGCCCCGGGTCGAGACCAACTCGGTCAGCGCGCTGTGCTCCCACGTCCGTGGTGGTCAGTGGTCGGCCGTGATGCCGCACGCCTGGTTGTACCTGCACGCCATACCCGACGGCATGCGCGCCATCCCCCTGGTGCGGCCCGAGATCGGCCAGGAGATCGGGCTGGTCATCGCCGACCGCGATCCCGAACCGGTGCTCGCCCGCGCCCTGTTCGACAGCGTCACCGGGGTCGACCTGGAGGAATACCTGCCCGGACGCGACTCCGCCGGAGGGGCGGCGCTGACCGGCTGAACCCCGGCCCCTTCGATAAGCCTCCGTTATCGCGTGAAAGAAAATTCGTATTTGATTCCGCTCACACCTGGTGTGACGATGTTCCATGCTTGTTTCCGGTGTTGCGGAAGTGGCGTGGAAAAGGCCTGTATTCCGAACGGAAAGCAATCCTGAGGATCGCGAGGATGGTTCGTGCTGTCGTTTTTGGACCGTGAGAAGAGTGTTGCCCCGCCCGGCTACAGCCGGTGGTTCATCCCACCCGCCGCGCTCGCCGTACACCTGTCCATCGGCCAGGTCTACGCCTTCAGCGTCTTCAAGACGCCGTTGGTGGAACGGTTCGACACGACCCTGACCGCCATCGGCGTGGTCTTCAGCATCTCGATCGTGATGCTCGGCCTGTCGGCGGCCTTCGGTGGCAAGTGGGTCGAACGCAACGGCCCCCGTAAGGCGATGTTCGTCTCCGGCCTGTGCTGGGGAGCCGGGTTCCTCGTGGGCGCGCTCGGTGTGGCCACCGGCCAACTGTGGCTGCTCTACCTGGGTTACGGGGTCATCGGCGGGATCGGCCTGGGCATCGGATACATCTCGCCGGTGTCCACCCTCATCAAGTGGTTCCCCGACCGTCCCGGCATGGCCACGGGGATGGCCATCATGGGCTTCGGCGGTGGCGCGCTCATCGCCTCACCGCTGTCCGCGGCACTGCTGGAGCGCTTCGCCGACACCCCGGCCGACGCGATCGTCCCCGCGTTCCTCACCCTGGGCGCGGTCTACTTCGTCGCCATGATGCTCGGCGCGATGACCGTCAAGGTGCCGCCGCCCGGCTGGAAGCCCGAAGGGTGGGAGCCGCCCGCCCCGATCGCCGGGAGCGTTCTGGCCACCGAGGGCGTCAGCGTGGAACGGGCCTTCCGCACCCGCCAGTTCTGGCTGCTGTGGATCGTGCTGTTCTGCAACGTCACCGCGGGGATCGGCATCCTCGAACAGGCCGCCCCCATGATCCAGGACTTCTTCGCCGACGTGGGAGCGGCCGAGGCCGCCGGCTACGTGGGTGTGCTGTCGTTGTGCAACATGTTGGGCCGCTTCGTGTGGTCCTCCACCTCCGACGCACTGGGCCGCAAGCGCACCTACATCGGCTACCTGGGCGTCGGCTGCGTCCTCTACCTGCTCATCGCGGTCGCGGGTACCGGCTCGGTGGTGCTCTTCGTCGCCGTCACCGGGATCATCCTGTCCTTCTACGGTGGTGGGTTCTCCACGGTCCCCGCCTACCTGAAGGACCTGTTCGGTTCCTTCAACGTCGGCGCGATCCACGGTCGCCTGCTCACCGCCTGGTCGTGCGCGGGCGTCGCCGGGCCGCTCATCGTCAACGTGATCGCCGACCACCAGCTCGCCGCGGGTCGTACCGGCGCGGACCTGTACACGCTGTCGCTGTACCTGATGGTGATCGTGATGGCGATCGGGTTCACCGCCAACATGCTGGTCCGCCCACTCAGCGAGCGTCAGCTCGACGAGAGCGCCTCCGACGCGCCGGCGAAGTCCAGGCAGTCCGCGTGAGCCCGGCCCCGCAACCCGAGGAGAAGCACATGGAACAGAAGAGCTCCGGCAACGTCTCGGCCAAGGCCGCCGCCGTCCTCCTGTGGGTGGCCGTGATCGTGGCCCTGGGATACGGGGTGACACAGACGGCCCTGCAGGCGGCCACCCTCTTCACCGGCTGAAGCGGCACCGGCGTTACGGAACCCGGCTCAGTCCACCTCACCGGCGAAGGTCACCGGCGGGTACAGCGGCACGAAGTCCTGGTCGTGGAACTCCACCGTGTACTGGAGTCGGGTTTCGTCCTCCTCGGCCCAGCAGTCCTCGTCCCAGGAACCGCTCTGCCCCGGTTCCAGGGTCTCGGGCGGCTTGACCTGCGAACCCAGGGCGGGCGCGCCCGACTCCCGGGGCGGATCGCCCACCTCGCAGGTGCGTGTCAACGAGCCGGTCTGCACGGGCTCGGGGCCGTCGTTGGAGACCTCCACCCGCCAGGACACGTACGGTAGGTCCTCCTCCTCGCCGCTGACCGGGTCGACCCCGCCCTTCTCCACCTCGCGCCGAAAGTCGCTCAGCCCGATGGTGAACCCATCGCCGAAGTCGTGGGTCTCCTCCAGGTCCACGGTCACCGGGTCGAAGGTGGGGGTGGGCCGCAGGGTTTCCTGCGCGGTGGGTTCGGGTTCGGCCACGGGCGGCCCCATGGTGTTCCCGTGGGTGATCCACCCGGCGCCGAAGCCGACGATCAACGCGGCCACGGCGGCGATCCATCCGGTTCTGGTCATGCGCAGGGGGTCCTTCCCGGGGCCGGACGTCCGCCCGGCGTCATCGAAGACGGTACCGCACAGGGAGTGAGCACATGATCACGGCCCACCCCGGATACGCGATCGGACGTACCCGAACGCGACCCCGGGCCGACGCGGTGTCCCATGGCCGCCACGCACGATGGCGGCATGAACGTACATGATCGTCCCACCCCGGGCCTGTCCTTGCCGGCCCTGGTCCTCCTCGCGCTGATCGCCGCGCCGCGCGTGGTCCTGCACGATCTCGGTCTCATCCAGGAGGGCACCTTCGTCAACGCCCTGTTCGTGTTCGTGCCGCCCCTGGTGTGGATCGCGGTGGTCCTGTGGCGCCGCGTCCCCGACCCCTTCCGCACCCTCCTGGTGGTGGGAGTTCTGTACGGGGTGGTGCTCATGCTCGGCCACCAGCTCCTATGGACCGTCGCCCATGAGGGTGATCCGCCCACGCTCGGCGGTGACCTCGCCGACCTGTCCCCGTTGGTCCAGCAGGTCGTCATCCGGGTCTTCGCGGCCCTGAGCGGTCTGGTCACCGGTGCCGTCGTCGGCGCCGTCTGCGGACTGGTCGCCTGGGGCGTGAGCAAGGCCCTGCCGGAACCGGCGACCACGCGATAGGGCGGGTGAGCGCGCCTTCCGTCAGTTGACGGCGACCTCGACGCCGCCGGTGATCTCGACCAGCTCGCCGTGGGTGAGAGGGAAGACGGTGTTCGGGGTGCCGGCCGCCGCCCACAGCGTGGGGTATTCGGCCAGACCGGTGTCCACCACGGTCTCCACCGGCGCCGGGTGGGCGACGGGCGCGCCCCCGCCGATCACCTGACCGGTCGCGGCCCGCACCTCCTTCGGCTCGGCCCTGCGGATCCTCTTCCTTCCCAGCCGCAGAGCGAGGAGGTCCACGTCCACCCGATGCCGTCCGCTGGTCATCACCAGCAGTGGTGCGTCGTCGGCGATGAACACCAGGCTGTTGGCGATCGCGCCGACCTCACAACCCAGGGCCCGCGCGGCCTCGGCGGCGGTACGGGTGGAGGCGGGCAGCTCCCGCACCCGTCCGGTCAGACCGAGCCCGTCCAGAACCTCGACCACACGGCGGCTTCGCTCGGGCAACGCTTCGACCTCGTCCATGGGGGAACCTCTCGTTTTCGACGTCGGCCGCAGGCTATCGCCCACCGGGGGAGTGGACCACCGAGTCACCCTCGGGAGCCGGGAAGCAGGTGGCGGTCGAAGCCGGCGGCGACCAGGCCATGGAAGGCCTCCCGGACGTCCTCGGGGACCGGTTGGGGGACGGCGAAGCCGCGTGCCGGGTACTCCATGACCCGCTGCAGGTCGCCGACCATGGTGTCCAGGACCAGCCGGTCGTCGCCCACGGTCGGCAGGTAGGCGTCGAAGTCGAGAGGGGCCGAGGCGCACAGGGTCTCCACCTCGGGCCATTGCTTGAGGACGGTGGCGTGGACGCGCCTCTCCATGTACGGCTTGCAAACGAACATCACCGTGGTCGGCGTGACCCCCTCGGAGTCGAGGAGGGCGCGACCGAGCCGGAGGTTCTCGCCGGTGTTGGTCGCCTCGGTCTCCATGAGGACCGCGGACCCCGGAACCCCCTGTTCGACGACCCGCTCGCGGTAGTGCACGGCCTCTCCACGAGGGAACCGGGACCGGGTGGTGGGACTGTTGGCGCCGGTGATGACCATCCGATCGAAGAACCCCAGCCGATACAGCTCGGCGGCCCGGTCGGCCACCCCGATGTCGTGGCTGCCCAGCACCACGGCCACGTCGCACCGGCGCGGCTCCTCACCCAAGCGCTGGTGGTCGTAGACGACCCTCGCCCAGCGTCGTACCTGTTCGGTCAGGTCCACCCTCGTCACCTCGGCCATGGCCGCAGCCTAGACCAGGACGGGCCCCGCCCGACGTTCGGCGGGGCCCGTGTCCCGGGGAGGGAGACCTCAACAGACGCTGTCGCTCGGCTTGGGCACGCCCAGACCGAACAGGGTGCGGGCGCGCAGACCCGCCCAGGTGCCCGCCAGCGCGAAGACCGCCCACAGCCAGCCGTGCAGGCTGCCCGAGGAGATGCCCGCCAGGTAGGCGCCGATGTTGCAGCCGCCGGCCAGCCGTGCGCCGATGCCCATCAGGACACCGCCGACCAGGCCCGCGGCCACCAGGTTCCAGCTCAGGCCGGTGTGCACCTTCCAGGTGCCGGCGGCCGCGGCAGCGGCGGCGGCGCCCAGGATGATGCCGATGTTGGTGAGACTGTTCTTGTCCTGTAGGACCGGGCCGGCCAGTTGCTCGGCCTGACCGGGCTGGGACCAGAACGCCCAGGTCTCGGGGTGCAGGCCCAGCAGCTGGAGCCCCTTGGCGCCCCACAGGTTGAACGCCGAGGTGATGCCCCACGGCCCACCGGAGACCAGGAGGACGGCCGCGCCCAGCGCGGCCAGGATCAGGGCGCCGGCGATCAGCGGCCAGCTACCGCGCAGGACGCGGGCCCACCCCTGGGCCGAGGGTGGGGCGCCCACCGGCGGGGGAACCCGACGGTTCTGCACAGCGCGGGTGATGACGACCAGGGCGACCAACGCGGCGATGGTGATCGCCCACGAACCACCCCAGCCCACGTGGTCGGACAACAGCACCGGGGGCACCGAGGGCAGGACGGCCACCAGCGGCCAGGCCGCCGAGTAGATGACCGAACCCACGATGAACCCGAACAGGGTGATGAGGATGGCGGACTGTCCGGAGCCGACCGCGAACAGGGTGCCCGAGGCGCACGCGCCGCCGAGTTGCATCCCGATGCCGAACAGGAACGCGCCGGCGAACAGTGCGATGCCGATCGGCCCGGCCGACGGCCCCGGCTCGTTTCCGAACAGGCCGGTTCCGGTCCCGATGACCAGGGCGAACAGGGTGGCGGTGGTGCCGAGCAACACCGCGTGGGCGCGCAGCCCGGTGCCGTTGCCCACGGCCAGGAACTGGCGCCAGGCCGAGGTGAAACCGAACCGGGAGTGGAAGAGCGTGAAGCCCAGTCCCAGACCCAGGACCAGCAGGGTCGCGGGCAGGGCGCCGTGTTCGGACCACACGAACGCGGCCAGCCCGAGCGCGCCGATCAGGGCGATGGCCAGCGGCCACCGACGCACCGGTTCGGCCTCGGGTGCCTGAGGCGGTGGAACGGACAGGGTGGGGCGCCACCTCAGGGCCAGGGCGGGTGAGGACTCGACGGGATGGTCGACCTTATCGGTCTTTCCTACCGGAGTGGTGGGTGTTGAGGTCACGAAGAGACGTCCAGACATGACGGAGCGGGAGAAGGACCTACTGTGACCGGTGCCGTGTCGGCGCGCGGGACGGGGGATCGGGGTCAGCGCACGACGGAGCGGCACCGGCGGCGACAGAGGCCGTCATCGGTGCTCGTCAGCGACATGGAGATGAGCACCATGCGCAGGAAGCGTGCGGGACCGAGCATGGGAGCGATTGTAGGGCATGCCCCTGAACCGGAACACATAGCCCATGGCGGTAGCTATCGACAGCTATCGACCTATTTCGACATGGCCGGGACGGTGATCAGGAGCGCGGCGGGGGATGGCTCGGGGGTTCGGGGGCGTGGTGACGCCCCTTGGGTCTGGGCGGTTCCGTTCCAGGAGGGGGCGGCGTCCGCGGGAACGGGTCCGGGCGTCGGTGCGAACCCGGACGTGGCGCGGGCCCGGCCGACCACGGCTCGTCGGCGCGGCTTCGGATCATGGCCCAGATCAGGAAGAGCACGACCAGGGCGATCAGGGCCGAACTCGAATACGTCCACACCGGCTGCACGACGTTGTCGGTGAGGACGCGCGACGGAGTCCCCTCGACGGATTCCCCTCCCGGCCGTTCCAGGACGATCGAATGGATGATCCGCAGCACGTGGTGGGTCACGCCCAAGACCCCGTACAGGACCAGGAACAACGCGGCGACCAGGGCCGGCCCGCGTCCGCGCCCGGCGTTGCGGGAGCGCGCCAGGAGGACGATCGCGATGGCCGAGCAGCCCAGCGGCGGGAGGACGGCCAGAGCGGCGTAGACGAGCGCGGGCGTGATCATCGCAGGTCTCCGGGGGCGGGAGCGTGCCGAACGTTCGAGCCGGTGGCCGGCCCGCGCGTCGCGGCCAGGACCAGACACAGGACCCCGATGACCAGCGTGAACCAGGTCAGAAGGCTCACCGTGGTGGACGACCACAGCGGTAGGTCGATGTCGACGAATCCGAGGAACAGGACGTAGACGACCAGCTCCAGTACGCCTCCGACGATGATCAGGATCAGACCGGCGATGGCCGGCCATCGCCGATGCCGGGGGACCAGGCCCGACAGACACAGGGCCACGAACGCCACCACGGCGGGCAGGCCCATGAGTGCCATCGACACCACTGGCTGAAGGGACATCCGACAACTCCCCGGGAGGCGGCAGGGCCGACGCTCCGGGGCAGTGGAGCGCCCGAGGCGGCAGGGGCACGCGCGGCGATTCTAGACTCCCGAACGCTTCTCGGAACCCGAGTGGCCGAAGGTGGCCGTGGGGCCGGTCGATCCCGCGGCGGGTCAGTCCTGGGGGAGCAGTCTGATGGTGCCGTTGTCGGTGCGCGCGGTGATGGTGTTCTCGGACCGGTCGACGGTGTCCACCTCGGTCTCGATCTCCCCGTTGCCCACCGTCTCGAAGACCGCGTAGGGGCCGTCCGGCAGGAGGAGGGTGGCGTTCCCGTTGTTGGTGCTGACCTCCACCTCCGAGGGGCGGTCGGTGAAGGCGGCGTCGATGGTGCCGTTGTCGGTCGCCAACCGCGCGGTCTCGGCACCGACCCCGTCGAGCTCCATGTTCCCGTTGTCCGACGACAGGTCCAGCGGCCCGGTGGCGTCGAAGACCCGTACCGTTCCGTTGGCGCTGGTGACCTCCACACTGGAGGTGAATCCGGTGAGGGAGACGGGACCGTTGTCGGTGCTCACCGAAAGGGGGGTGGTGGCGGGGATCGCCACCTCGTAGCGCACGTCGCAGTCGGAGAAGACGGCGCAGTCCGAACCCAGGGTGAGGGTGTCACCCTCCATCCCCCATTCGCCGCCGGCCTGGCCGGACGCCTCTCGGGACACCCGTACCCGGTCACCATCGGTGGCGACGAGGTCGATCTCGGCGTTGCCGCCCTCCACGATCAGGGGTTCGGGCACCGTGTCGAAGACCTGTTCCTCCGCCTTCTGGGGGTCGCCGGCGCATCCCACCACCAGGGCCAGGGAGAAGGCGGCGACGACGGTGGTCAGGGTGCGCACGACCGGTCGGATCACGTGGTCTCCTCA
>NZ_JBEYLC010000043.1:0-56567 GCF_040635885.1 Nocardiopsis sp. NPDC006832
AGCTGGCGAAGGCTGCCGTAATCGCGCAAAGCACCGTCAGCGAGCTTGAAGGAGGGAGAAAAGGGACACGGAGGGATCAAGTAGAGCGGATCGATAATGCGCTTATCGCTCACGGTGCGCTGCTCAGCGCCTGGGACGCAGCATTCTCCCCGACAGGCATGATCGGGTACTTCCGTGAAGTCGCCGAAGACGAACAGATCGCTGTCGAGATTCGCGAGTACGCCCTCGGGCTTGTGCCTGGTCTTGTGCAAGTCGAGCAATACGCTCGAACCATCAGTGAACTCGCATCTCCGTACATACCACCCGAACAGATCGAACAGATTGTACAAGCACGACTGTATCGACAGCAGGTTCTAGAGCGAGACCATCCGCCGATGCTGATCGTTCTCTTGGATGAGTCTGTGCTCCTCCGTCGATTCTCCAAGTCAGAAGTGATGCCCGCTCAGATCGACCATCTGCTGTCGTTGAGTTATCGCCCCCGTATCACCATCCAGATCGTCCCTGAGGAGACCGAGGATCATGCGGGCTTGGGAGGGTCGTTTAGGCTGAGCACTGCCCCCGACAGCAGCCCCTTCGCCTATGTCGAGGGCCATAAGACGGGCATGACCCTCAGGGAACCCGAGATCGTGGCCAGCTACGAGCGGATCTTCGCTGACCTGCGAAGTTTCGCTTTGCCAGTACCGGCATCGCGTTCACGGATGGAAGAGATTCGAGGCAAACTCTCATGATGACCGCAGGTTGGAAGAAGTCCAGCTACAGCAACGGTGAGGGTGGCAACTGCGTGGAGGCACGCGGCTGTGGCAGGGACACGGATGTCCGAGACACACAGAACCGTGAGGCTGGATACTTGGGTTTCAAGGCCCAGGAGTGGGCTGCGTTCGTGAGCAGTCTGCGCGCGAACTAAGCCGAACAGAATCGGTCCCCGCCAGTCGTAGTGGCGGGGACCGATCATGTTTCAGGCTACTGACCAGCATTCTCATAGCCAAGCCACATGCCGTTCAGGGTTCAATCCCCGCGCGTGCGGGGAGCGGCTGACCGACGGCGGCTGCCATGTGTCGAATTGGGGTCCATCCCCGCGTGCGCGGGGAGCAGTCCGATCTCCAAACCCGGGACCTCGTAGCCGTGGGTCCATCCCCGCGTGCGCGGGGAGCAGTTCCTCCTGGCTCTTGGCCTGCTGGCCGGGCTGGGTCCATCCCCGCGTGCGCGGGGAGCAGGGGCCGTGCGCCCGGGCCTCTTACGGCCTCTGGGGTCCATCCCCGCGTGCGCGGGGAGCAGACTCTGAGTACCGCGCTAGGACGGTTGCAGCGGGGTCCATCCCCGCGTGCGCGGGGAGCAGAGCACCCCAGTCGTCGCGGGGTTCGCCGGCGCGGGTCCATCCCCGCGTGCGCGGGGAGCAGGGCGACGATGCGCTTGAGGCACGCTGGTTCCCGGGTCCATCCCCGCGTGCGCGGGGAGCAGCAGGCCGTGCACGGCCGCCGAGACCGCCCCTTGGGTCCATCCCCGCGTGCGCGGGGAGCAGGTCGCGTCGGTGACGGGTCTTCCGGCGCATTTCGGTCCATCCCCGCGTGCGCGGGGAGCAGTCTCGCTGACCTGCAGCTTCACCCGGAGAACAGGCTCGAATCTGCAACTAGTTGAGAGTTGGACATTGATCCACTTTCCGGACAAAACTCACAAGCGAGCCACTCAAGCAAGTGCCCCTGCGGCCAGCGATCGACCAAAGGAAACACCTCCTACACCCGCTCAACGATAGCGAGGCAAAGGGATCCAGGCATCCACGAGCCTTCCGGAATTTTAGTTCAAAACTCGAAGCATCGCATGGTTTATTTCGAGGCTCAAACCGAACGCTAGAATTCCGGCCATGGACGACGGACTCCTCGCACGTGCGGTGCGGGCCAACCACGAGCTGTTCCTGCTGACCAGTGACCGCATGGCCGCCACCTTCGCGGACCTGGAAATCACCTCCTCGACGGCCTCGCTCCTGCTGGAGATCGACCCGAAACAGGAACCGCCGACCATGAAGGCTCTGGCGGGTCGGCTCTACTGCAACGCCCCCAACCTCACCTTCCTCATCGACCAACTCGTCGCCCGCGGCATGGTCGAGCGCGTGCGGGCCACAAAGGACCGGCGCCAACGCGCGGCCGTGCTCACCGAGAAGGGTGCGCGCACACGCGCGACCCTGATGGACGTCGCGCTCGCCACCTCCCCCTTGCGGCATCTGACCACCGAGGAGCGAACAGCGGTGTCGTCCATCCTGGAGGGCGCCCTCACACGCGCCAAGGCCTCTCCTGCCGAGGACGATCCCCTGACCACGGTCGACAGCACCCGGTGACCCACTCCCCGCGAGTCGGTGCCGCCATATCCACACCCGAAAAGTATTTCGAGTATCGAAGCATCATGCTAGCGTCAGTGCTTCGACACTCGAACCACTGGAGGATTCCGTGCGAGACGGCTATCGCGGCATCACCGCACTCGTCACCGGCGCGTCGAAGGGGCTGGGGCGGGAGCTCGCGCTGGAGCTGGCCCGGCGGGGCGCTCGACCGGTCCTGCTGGCCCGCTCGGCGGATCGGCTGCGGGAACTCGCCGCGCAGATCAGCGAACAGCACGGCGGAGCCGACACCGAGGTGATCGTCGCCGACCTCGCCGCACCGCAGGGGCCGAAACAGGTCCTACGAGAACTGCACCAACGCGGCCTGAGCGTGGACCTGCTGGTCAACAACGCCGGTATCGGCAGTGCGGGCCCGTTCCTGGACCGCCCGCTCGAACCGCAGCTGCGTTCCGTCGACGTCAATATCGGCGGCCTGCTCACCCTCACCCACGCGATCGGCGCCGAACTGGTCGCCCACGGCTCC
Organism: Nocardiopsis sp. NPDC006832; assembly: GCF_040635885.1. Taxonomy (NCBI): domain Bacteria; kingdom Bacillati; phylum Actinomycetota; class Actinomycetes; order Streptosporangiales; family Nocardiopsidaceae; genus Nocardiopsis; species Nocardiopsis sp. NPDC006832. Next base: position 2,850 of record NZ_JBEYLC010000043.1, read on the forward strand.
GGCGGCATCATCAACGTGTCCTCCACCGCGGCCTTCCAACCCATGCCCTACCAGGCCGGATACGCCGCGAGCAAGGCGTTCGTGCTCTCCTTCAGCGAATCGCTGGCCGAGGAACTGCGCGGTACCGGTGTCCACGTCATGGCCGCGCATCCCGGCGCGATCGCGACCGGTTTCTTCGACGGCACCTCCATGACGATCCCCCCGACCGCCGACGCACCGGTCTCCGTCGCGGCCGGCATCCTCGACGACTACGCCCGGCGGCGCGCGGTGTCCTACCCGGGCCGGAGCGTCTTCAGGGCCATGACCTGGGCTTCACGCCTGCTGCCGCGCACCGTCGCCGTGCGGGTGGCCGGTGCGTTCAACCGGCGGCTGCACCTGCACGAGGTCGTCGACCTCGTCTAGGTCATCTCCGGGAAGGACCACCACGACCGACCTCGAAAAACGGTGTGCCTCGTCGACGGATGGTCGTGAGGGGAACCTCTGGTGGGGAGAGTCCCTGAGCCGAGAAGGCGGGTGCTTCCCTCGGGCCGGCCCGGTGGTTTCGACGGTCGGCCCAAGAGAGGGGCCGGGCTCGAATCAGCGGAGCCGAGACCATGACGCGCCTTCCTCACGTGGCGCGGCCGGTCTGAGGGGGTGTACCCGTCGGCGCCGGCCGCACCGGTGGGCCCACCCATGTTCCCCCACACGCGCCCCCTCCCCCACGCGTCCCCCGGCCCCTGCTATCCGTCCTCGGGCAGGGTGAGGGCACCGTCGACAAGGCGCGCGCGGGCACGGTGGTGTCGCTTCTCCACCGGCAGGATCGTCGTCGCCCCGGGCAGTCCCATGGCCGGCGTTCCGACGTACATGCTCTCGGCCCGTTCGACGATGAAGGTCTCGTGCCAGATCCCGACGGCGTCGGGGTGCTTCCTCACCATCGCGTTGAACCTCGTCCACGCCGGGCGGTGGCTCAGCGAACCCGCGGAGGCGTAGTCGTAGAGCCTGTCGATCGAGGACCAGTACTGCACGACGTACGGTCCCTTGCCGTTGAACAGCAGCTCGTAGCCGAGCAGGCCCGAATCCGGGTCCTCGGAGAGCTCGGCCAGCATCGGCCGCATGGCCCGCAGGACCGGGAACCAGAGGTCGGGGCGCCACCACCGGTTGAGCGTCATGCCGATGTGGAAGACCACCAGTTCCCCGTCATGCCGATGAGTCACGCGACCCGACACGATCTTCGCCATGATCCCCTCCGATCATTGGATAGTTTCACTATCTAAATTAGCTTGTGCGACTATCCAAGGCAAGGAGGTTTCAGCATGCGCATGGCAGAGTTGTCCGCCGAGGCCGGCGTGCCCGTCCCCACGATCAAGTACTACCTGCGGGAAGGGCTGCTGCCCCAGGGCGTGCGGACATCGGCGACCCAGGCCCGCTACGGGGACGCGCACATCCGTCGGCTCAGGGTGATCCGTGCGTTGGTCGACGCCGGGGTGAGCGTGGCCGGCGTACGCAAGGTGCTCGCCACCCTCGACGAGCCACCGCACGAGGTGGCCGACCTGCTCGGCGCCGCGCACGCGGCGGTCGCTCCGCGGGGGGACGATGGGATCCCGCTCGCCGATGCCCGACGACTCGCCGAACGTCTCGGCTTCCGACCCGGGGCCTGCGAACCCGAGCGCCTCACGGATGTCGCACGAGCGCTCGATTCCCTGGACAGGGCCGGCTTCGTGATCCCCCCGGACGTCATGACCGCCTACCTGGAGGGCGTGCGGACCATCGCGAGGGCCGAGATCGCCGGCGTTCCGGTCGACACCCCCGAGGAGGCGGTCCGGTACGTGGTACTGGGCACGACCCTGGCCGAACCGCTCCTTCTCGCGCTGCGCCGCATGGCCGAACAGATCGCCGCCGTCGAGCGCTTCCCCTCCGACACCTGACCGGTCCGGAGGCCCGGTGCCGCGCCAGAACGGCCCAGGGGCCCTACGCCGCGAGGGTCGCGCCGCGTAGGGCCCATGAGGTTCGGGCCCGGGGCCCTCAGTGCGTCAACGTCGACCAGGTGAACCCGCCCCCCAGCAGGGTCGCCGCCACCGGCATCGTCCGCAACTCCTCCGTGGAGCACGACAGGGGATCCCGCTCCACCACCACCAGGTCCGCGGGTTCGCCCGCCACGACGCCGGTCCGTCCCCTGGTGCTCGCGGCCAGAGCCGACTCGACGCTGATCCGCTGCTCCGGATGCCATGGCTCCCGGCCCTCGCGGCTGCGCGAGACGGCCGCGGAGATCGCGATCCAAGGGTCCAGCGGAGAAACGGGGGCGTCGGACCCCAGCCGGAGCGTCGCGCCCGCACGCTGCAACGACGCGATGGCGAAGGCGCGCGCGGTGCGGCCGGGCCAGTGCAGGTCGGCCACGTCCCTGTCGTCCATGGCGTGTTCGGGCTGCACGCTCGCGATCAGGCCCAACTCGCCGAAGCGGGCGAAGTCCTGCTCCCGGACCAGCTGGGCGTGTTCGACGGCCCCGGTCATCGCGAGCTCCTCGAAGGCGTCCAACACCCCCGTGTTCGCGCGGTCACCGATGGCGTGGATCGCCGCGGCGATACCCGCTCCCTTGGCCCTGGCCATCAGTTCGCGCAGGGTGTCCAACGGAACGCTCTCCATCCCGCAGGCGTGGGGGTGGGCGCCGTCCATGCCGGGGTAGGGGTCCCAACACCACGCGGTCCGGGTGTTCAGGGAACCGTCGACCACGACCTTGAGCGGGCCCATGGTGATGAGCCCTCGTGGGTCGAGGGGTTCCCCGGTCCGCACACCCCGGGTGATCGCGTCCTCCAACCGTTGGGGCCATACCGACACCTCCACCCGCAGTGAGTCGACGCCCCGTGCCACCCGTTCGGGCCAGAGCCTGAGGTTGTCCGTGTTCTCGAACTCCACGATCCCGACCACGCCGCGGCGGGCCGCGGCTCGGGCGGCTTCGCGGTAGTCGTCGGTGGACAGGTCGGCCGGGGACTGGAGCCGGTCCAGTGCCCCGAACCACTCACCCTCCCGGACCAGGCCGGTCGGCTCCTCCGGGGCCAGCGTGAGCAGCCGGGCCGCGGCGGTGTTCAGCCAGGCGCAGTGCAGATCCTTGCTGACCAACACGACGGGGATCTCGGGCGCGACCTCGTTCAACGCCTCCAACGAGGGATTGTCCGGCCACGTGCCGTCCTGGAACCCGTAGCCGACGATCGGCGCGGGGTCCGCCGAACGCGAGGCGCGAGCCGTCGCGACCGCCCGCCGCACACGGTCCAGGCACTGGGCGGCGCTGGCCGTTCCGGACAGGTCGAGACGGCGCCGTTGGACCGTCCACTGTGCGAAGTGCACGTGGTGGTCCCACATGCCGGGCATCACGAAACGGCCCTCCACGTCGGTGGTCTCCGTGCCGTGACGGACACCGGAGGTCGCCGGGAGGACCGCTTCGATCTCGCCGCGATTCAGCCGGATGTCATAGGTGCCCTCGTGTCCGGGGATGGACGCGTTGACCAACGTCCTGTGTTCGCCTCGTGTCATGTTCGCGCCCTTCGTCATCGCCGTGTCCTCGCGTCGTCGGACGCGCCCGCGGGCCGCCCCTGGGGATGTTCCATACCGTTGACCCGTGCCATCCGGGCGGCCAACGCCGGGTTGTTGTAGGGCCCCGGCTCGACCAGGTGGCCGATGATCTTGTTGATGGATTCCTCGGATTTGTCCTGGTTCATCTTCTCCTTCGCCTCGACGCGGTCCACCCGTAGGCGAAACCCCACCGTCCCGGTGACGATCCGGTGTGCGTACTCGCTGTTCTCGGCGGTGGCGTGCAGCAGGTGCGGGTCCGGCAGAACCTGTTCGAAATGGGCGACGAGGCGGTCCAGCACCCGCAGATTCTCCTCATCGCCGAGGATCTCCGGGACTCCGTGCAGGTGGGCGACGGCGAAGTTCCAGGTGGGGACGTTGGGGCGGTAGCCGTACCAGGACGGCGAGACGTACCCGTGCGGTCCCTGGACGATGGCGAGCATCTCGTGGTGTCCGAGCCGATGCTTGGTCTCGTCGGGCCGCCCCACGTGGCTGAGCAGGACGATGCCCTCGGCCTCCTCGTCCAGCAGCACCGGGTAGTGCGAGGCCACGATCCCGTGGTCGGGCACCGAGGACACGAAGGTGCACCAGGGGTTCTCCCGGATGAGGTCCTTGATCGTGTCCGTGTCGTCGAGCGCGTAGTCGCGGTTGTCCCTCATCGGCTCGCCCCCGCCTCGTTCGCCGGGCTCGGGGCCCAGGCCCTTTCGAGTCCGTTCCAGGCCAGGTCGGCGAGGGTGGCGGCCTGAAGACCGAGCACCCCGTCGTCGAACCGCGCCCCTTCCGAGTGCATCGGCGCGGCCTCCTGGGGCGGCACGTCCTCGGGCAGCGCTCCGAGGAAGACCAGCGCTCCGGGAACCCTCTGGAGCACGTAGGAGAAGTCCTCCGACGCCATGGCCGGTTCCGCCAACGTCACCACGCGCTCGGGTCCGTGGACCTCCGACAGCCTGGCGACGACGGCCTCGGTCTCGTGGGCGTCGTTCACCGTGGCCGGGTAGGACGGGACGAACTCGACCGTGGCCGCACAGCCGTGGGCCTTGGCCAGGCCTCGAAGGAGCTCCGGGAGTTCGTCGCGCAGCAGCGCGAGCGTCCCCTCGGAGAAGTGGCGCATGTTGGCCTCCATGCTCACCGATCGGGCCAGCACGTTGCCCGCGCTCGAATCGCTGGCGAGGGGGCCGATGGTGATCACCGCCGGGTCGCCGGCCGGGATACGGCGCGCGGCGAAGCTCTGGACCGCCAGGATCGCCTGGGCGGCGACCGGAACCGGGTCCACGGCCAGGTGGGGGACGGCCGCGTGGCCGCCGGTGCCCTCGATACGGACGCGCAGGGCGCTGACCCCGGCCATGATCGGTCCGCTCCTGGTGACGAAGCGCCCGTAGGGGGTCTTGGCGTCCACGTGGATCGCGTAGGCCGCGACCGGTCGTTCGCCGGCGGCGTCGAGGACTCCCTCGTCGATCATGATCCTGCCGCCGCCGAAGCCCTCCTCCCCGGGCTGGAACATGAAGATCACCGTTCCGGGCAGCTCGTCCCGGCGTTCGTGGAGCAGTTTGACCGCGCCGACCAGCCCGGCCACGTGCAGGTCGTGCCCGCAGGCGTGCATGGCCCCGTTGGTGGCGGCGAAGTCCAGTCCCGTCGCCTCCTCGACGGGGAGCGCGTCCATGTCGCCGCGTAGCAGCACCACCGGCCCCCCGGCGTCACCGGCGGCGCCTCCGCGCAGGACGGCGACGACCGAACTCAGGGACGTGCCGGTGACGATCTCCAGGTCCAGCCCTTCCAGGGCGTCGAGCACGGCCCTTTGTGTCTCGGGCAGGCGCAGGCCCACCTCCGGTCGGGAGTGCAGGCTCCGGCGCAGCATGCGCAGTTCGGGCAGGAGTGTCTCGGCGGCGGGGGCGAAGGGGTTCCTCGTCACCGCCGATTCGGGGCCGCCGGTGTTCTCCGGTGCGGGGTGATGGGTCATGGTGTCACGTGCTCCTCGAAGGTCATACGTTCGCCCAGTACCGGGACAGCGCTGAGGAGCTGCCGGGTGTAGGGGTCCTCGGGATCGTCCAGTAGCGGTTCGGTGGGGCCGGACTCGACGATGACCCCGCCGCGCATGACGTGGATCTCGTCGCTCATGTAGCGGACCACGGCCAGGTTGTGCGAGATGAAGAGGATCGACAGTCCCAGGTCCTGTTGGAGTTCGCGCAGGAGGTTCAACACGGTGCCCTGCACGGAGACGTCCAGGGCCGATGTCACCTCGTCCGCGATCAGCACCCGTGGTTCCCCCGCCAGGGCCCGTGCGATGGTGATGCGCTGGCGCTGGCCTCCGGAGAACGCGCCGGGCGGGTCACCGGCGCGGTCCGGATGGATGCACACCCGCTCCAGCAGCTCGCGTACGCGGTGGTGCCGCTGCGCGCGAGTCCACTTGCGCCCCGTGGCCAGGGTGGCCTCGGCGATCGAATCGCCGACGGACATCCGGGGATCGAGGGCGGAGTACGGGTCCTGGAAGATCAGTTGGACGGCGCGGCGGGCCTGCCGGGCGCGCCTGCCCCGTCCGACCGCGCTGACCCCGTCGACCAGGACGTCTCCCCCGCTGATGGGGGCCAGGCCCACGACGGCGTTGGCGATCGATGACTTCCCCGAGCCCGACTCGCCCACCAGTCCGATGGTGCGCCCGGGCGCCAGACTCAACGACACGTCCATGACCACGGGCCGTGTTCCGTAGCGGATGCTCAGATTCTCCAACGCGAGAGCCGTCACAGCGGACTCTCCTCTCCTGCTCTGACGGCGCCGGACACCGCGCCCACCTCCGGTGTCCCGGCGTCCTGTTCTCCCGGGCCCGCTCGGTCGTCGATCACCGGCAGGGGCCGGGTGCGGTCGGAACGCATGTCGGGAAGGCAGGCGATGAGCCCTCGGGTGTAGGGGTGCCTCGCCTCCTCGCGAATACGTCGGGCGTCGAGGTTCTCGACCACCTCACCGTCCTTCATCACCACCACCCGGTCACAGAACCCCGAGACCAGGGCGACGTCGTGGGAGATGAGGACGATGGCGGTGTCGGTGGCCCGCTGGGCCCGGTGCAGCACGTCGAGCACCTGCTTTTGCACGGTGACGTCCAGGGCGGTCGTGGGTTCGTCCGCGATGATCAGCCGAGGGTCGGCGGTGAGCGCCATGCCGATCATGGCGCGTTGGCGCATACCTCCGGAGAACTCGTGCGGGTAGTCCTTCAACCGCCGGCGCGGTTCGGCGATACCGACGGCGTCGAGTCCCGACTCCGCCCGCTGTCGGGCCTCCTCACGGCTCATGCCGAGGTGGGTCCGCGAGACCTCGGTCAGTTGGCGCCCGATCCTCAGGGCGGGGTTCAGCGAGGTCAACGGGTCCTGGAAGACGATGCCCAGTTCCGTTCCCAGGCGTTTGCCCTCCTTTCGTGAGAGCGGCGTGCCCAGGTCGATGTCGTCGAAGCGGCGGGTGCGCGCCTTCACGATCGCCCTGTCGTCCGACAATCCGGCCAGGGCCATCGCGGTCAGGGACTTCCCGGAGCCGGACTCGCCCACGATGCCGACGATCTCTCCGGGTCTCACGGACAGGTTCACACCACGGACGCGTTCCACGAATCCGCCCTCGCCGTCGGGGAAGGAGACGCTCAGGTCGGTGACCTGCGCCAGCGCGGTCCCATCGCCGCCCGGGTCGACCCCGCCCACCGGCGGGGCGACGGCGTCGTCGTCGGATCGGGCCTTCCTCCCCGCTCCACCGGGGAACAAGGACGCCCGGCCGGCCGCCGCCACACCGCGCAGCCCCTTCCCGGGGCGGTCGGCGAGCGCCTCGGCGATCATGGTGAAGACGAGTCCGGCGAAGACGATGGCGACGCCGGGACCGATGGCGGCCATGGGGTTGGTGTAGATGTGCCCGATGCCCTCGTTGATCAGCCGCCCCCAGTCGTAGGCGGGGGCCTGTACGCCCAGCCCCAGGAAGGACAATCCGGCGAAGGAGAGAAGCGTGACGCTCGCGGACGCGGACACCTGCACCAGCAAGGGGTTGGCGATGTTGGGCAGGATGTGCCGGAAGAGGACCCCGAGGGGCCCCACCCCGACCACCCTGGCCGCACGCACGTAGTCCTGTCCGGAGACCGAGGAGGCCAGGTTGTAGACGAGCCTGGTCAGGTTGGGGATCCCGGCCAGGCCGATGGCGAGCATCGCCCCGGTGGCCGTGGCGCCCCAGATGACGGTGAAGAACAGGACCAGCAGCAGCCAGGGGAAGGCCAGCAGCATGTCCATGAGCCAGATGAGGATTCGTCTGGGGTACTTCGGCAGGATGCTCGCGGTCAGGCCGACGATCACACCGCCGGTGACGCCGATGGCGGTGGCCCCCAGTGTGAGCAGCAACGACATCCGGGTGGCCACCATGACCCGGGCGAAGATGTCGCGCCCCAGGTCGTCGGTGCCGAAGAGGAACTCCGCCCCGGCGGGCGTCCACCGGTCGGGCACCGACCGCGCCGTGGCGGCCTCCCCCCAGATTCCGGGGCCGGCGAAGGCGATCACCACGAGGACGGCGGTGCCCAGGATCGCGGTCAGACCCGCCGGGCCGACAAATCTCTTCATGCTCATCCCTCCGAGATCGAGGTGCGCGGATCGACGGTGATCAGGATGAGGTCCACCAGGAGGTTCACTCCCAGGACCATCAGGGCGAAGACGAGCACGACCCCTTGGATCATCGGATAGTCCTTGGTCTGCACGGCCGAGATCAGCGTGGTCCCCATACCGGGGACGGCGAAGACCGTCTCGATGATCACGGTCCCGGCGGTGAGCCCGGAGAGCAGCAGGCCTCCCACGGTCAACGTCGCGGTGACGATGTTCGGCAACGCGTGCCGGAAGAGGACGATGCGCTGAGGCAGTCGCTTGGCCTTCGCGGTGGTCATGTAGGTGGAGTCCAGGACCTTGATCATCTCCACCTGGACGATGCGGGCCAGGTACGCCATCGGTCCCAGGGACAGGCCGAGCACCGGCAGCACCAGGGAACCCGGGTCGCCCCAGCCCGCGGGTGGAAGGACCGCCAACCACACGCTGAACACGGCGATGAGGATGGCCGAGAGCAGGAAGTCGGGGATGGCGATGAGCACCCCGAGCCCACCGGAGATGACCGGGTTGGCGGACCCGCCCTTGGTGGAACGGGCGATGAGCGCCGCCCCCATGCCCAGGGGCAGGGCCCCCACGAGAGCCATCGTGAAGCCGAGCGTGGCCAGGACGAGGGTCGTGGGGAACCGCGAGGTGATCACCTCGGCGACGTCCTGCCTGGACTGGATGGACGTCCCCAGGTCGCCCCGGAACAAACCCCCCACGTAGTCGGTGAACTGCTGGGGCAGGGGTTTGTCGAGTCCGAGGTCGGCCCTGGTGTTCTCCACCAGCCCCACCGGCGCGGTGGGCCCCAGGGCGGCGCGTACCGCGTCCCCCGGCACCAGGTGCACCACGAAGAAGCTCGCCAGCACGACGATCAGCAGTGAGGCGACCAGGCGTCCGCTTCGGCGGATCGCGAAGGATCCGCGCGGGGAGAGCCGGTCGTTGAACCGCGCGATGGCGGCCACGGGGGCCATGGGCCGATGTGTTCTCGGTGCGGTGCCCATGGCGTTACTCGGTCATCCGGATGGAGGGCGCCTGGATGTAGGAGGTCTCCTCGAACACCGCGCCGTTCATGAAGGTGGACAGCAACGTTCCGGCCACGGGGAAGGTGTGGAAGTTCTCCACCAGCGCCTTCTCGGCGTCCTCCCAGTATCCGCAGGCCTCGTCCGGAGAGGCGGAGAAGGTCTTCTCGGCGATCTCGTCGTATTCGTCGCCGGCGGTGGCCATGAAGTTCAGGCCTCCTTCGTCGGGTGTGTCGCCTCCGTAGAAGGCGTCCTGGAGGGTGGGGTTACCGGAGGAGATCTGGATCCAGCCGGTGTCCCAGTCGAAGGTCTCGTAGAGGCGTTCGGACCACCCGGCGCCGTCCAGGGCCCGCAGGTCCGTCTGAACGCCGATCTCCAGCCAGTACTCGCGCAACAGTTCGGCGGCCGGGGCGTGCGTCTCGCTGCCGGCGTCGTAGACGAAGACGATCTCCAAGGGCTCTCCGTCGCGGTGGCGCAGGCCGTCGTCGCCGAGTTCCCAGCCCGCCTCGTCGAGCAGCTCACCGGCACGGTCCGGGTCGTGCCCGGGGGCGTCCCAGAGCGGCCCGTCCTCGGGGACGCAGAGGAAGGGCGACTCCGTGATCAGGGAGTCGAGTTCGACCGGGTGGCCGCCGCTGACGACCTCGGCCGCCTCATCGTGGTCGATGCCGGTCACCAACGCCTCGCGGACCAGTGGATCGTGGGTGGGACGGTCGTCCCGCTCGTTGAAGAGCATCTGACCGATGGGGTTGACGACCCCCGTGTAGTCGTATCCGGCGGCCTCGACGCGGGCACGGTCGGCCCCGGTGATCCGTGCCGCGTTGAGCTCCCCGGAGATCAACAGGTTGGTCCGGGTGGACTCATCGGTGATGACCTGGACCTCCAGTCCGTCGGGGATGCCCTCGGTCTGCGAGGTCAGCCCGCCCGGCCCCCAGTCGTAGTCCTCCCGTGTGGTGTAGAGGAAACGGTCGGGAAGGGCCTCGGTGAGTTCGTAGAGACCGGTGCCGTTGGAGACCCCTTGGAGGCTGTCGGGGTCCTCGATCCCCGCCGCGCACACCATCTCCACGGTTCCGACCTTGCTCAGGAGGAAGGGGTCCGGGCCCGGGGCGGTGACCTCCAGGGAGAGTCCGTCGCCCTCGGCCTCCAGGCCCACCGGAACGAGCGAGTCGGTGTGCACGGAGGTGTTGTCCGGGTTCGCGTGGTATTCGAGGTTCGCGGCGGCCACCTCGGCGTCGAAGTCCGTGCCGTCGTGACAGGTGACGCCCGGCTTCAGCTCCAGGGTGACCGATCCCCCGTCCTCGCCCTCCTGCCACGACTCGGCCAGCCAGGGCTCGAACTCGCCGTCCTCGTCGATGTAGACCATGGACTCGTAGGCGTAGGTGACGACCTGGCGTTCCTGGGGCTGGCTCCCGGTCATGGGGATGGTGTCGTTCACCTCCCCGGTCACCGCGGCGGTGAAGGTCCCCCCGGAGACGAGCTCCGCGTTCTCCTCACCACCCCCGGGCCCTCCGCAGGCGGTGAGACAGAGGGCTCCGGCGCTCAGCAGCGCGGTGGCTCCGATGATCTTTCTGGTACGCATAATCGGCACTTTCTCTTCAATGTTCCAGAGGCGCTGTTCCGACGAGACGGGTGGGTGCGAGCGGGCGTCCGCCTGGGAGATCAGGCCGGTGTCGGGTTTTTGGACCCCAGTCGGGCCAACGGCCCCGCGGCCTTGACCGAGACTCGAACGGTCTGTTGGGCGCTGTAGGAAATGGGGGTTTCGAGGATGTCGACGACCTCCACCCTCAGCGGGTCCGCGCCCGCTTCGATGGCGCGCTCGACGGCCGCTCGTGAGGCCTTGGCGACCGCTTCGTCGCGGTCCTCATAGGTCCCGATCTCCTGGGCCCGGCCACCCACCAGGGACATGGCGGCCCCGACCGCGTTGGCCACGTCCCCGTGTTCGGGCCGCAGGACGGTTCCGGCTCCGGGGAGTTCGGCCGGGACCAGGAACGCGCCGCCGCCGACGACCACCAGCGGCATGTCGAGCTTTCCGTGCGAGAGCCGCTCCACGGACTCCTGGAGCCACTCGTGGGCCCGGCCCAGTGCCGCCTCCAGTACGCGGCCCACGTCTTGGGGGACGTCGAGGCTCCATTCGTTGGCGATCGCCGTGTCGTGCCCGGCGTGTACGACCGCGTCCGTGAGGGTGGCGGTCTCCCCGCCGAAGGTGAGCGCGGCGGTCTGCAGCCGGTGGCCGACGGAGCCCGGGCCGACGCGTCCGGTCTCGGTGTCGACGTGGGTACCGCCGCCGACTCCGATGCTGAGCACGTCCGGCATGCGGAAGTTGGTGCGTACTCCCCCGATCTCTCGGGGCAGGGTCGACTCACGGGGGAACCCGCCCACGACCACGCCCAGGTCACTGGTGGTTCCGCCGACGTCGATGACGATGGCGTTCTCCGCTCCGGAGAGGAAGGCCGCCCCCCGGATGGAGTTGGCCGGGCCGGAACCGATGGTCAGCACCGGGAAGCGCGCCGCGAAGTCCAGGGCCATGAGGGTGCCGTCGTTCTGCGCGAAGTACACGGCGGCGTCGGTGAGGTCCTGTTCCTCCACCACGGTCAGCAGGGCGTCGGCCACCCCCCGGGCGATCCCGTAGAGCGCGGCGTTGAGGACGGTGGCGTTCTCGCGTTCGAGCAGGCCGATGGCGCCGATGTCCTGGCTGAGCGAGACGGGGGTGTCCTGGCCCAGGTGTTCGCGGACGATCTCCCCGACCCGCGCCTCCTGTTCCGGGAAGGACGGGCTGAAGATCCCGCACACGGCGACGGCGTCGACCGGTTGTTCGAGACCGGACAGGAAGTCCTTGACGGCTCGGGGATCCAGCGGCGAGATGGGCATGCCGTCCACCATGTGGCCGCCGGGCAGCACGGCCGAGCCCGCCAGGACACTGTCCCGCAGGTCCTGGGGCCAACCGGTCAAGGGCGGGAAGCCGGTGGCGGCCGGTGCTCCGAGGCGGATGACGGCCACTCGGCCCAGCCCCCGGCGGCCCACGATGGCGTTGGTCGCGTGGGTGGTGCCCATCATGACGCGGGCGACCTCGCCTCGTCGGTCCCCCAGGGTCTCCAGGACGGCGGCGATCGCGGCGCGGATGCCGCCGGTCACGTCGTCCGTGGTCGGCTGCTTGGTGTGGGCGATCACCCGGTTGGACGCGTCCAGGACGACGGCGTCGGTGTTGGTGCCGCCCACGTCCACTCCGAGCGACAGGTCGCCGTGGTCGGGGGAACGGGGTTCGGTACTCACGATTTCGGCCTTCACGCGTTCGCTCCCGACGTGCTCGGTTCTTCGTTCTGCTCCGTCGAGGGCCGAGGAGGGTGTCCCGCCTCGAACGGCACGTAGTCGATGTCGTAGCCGAAAGCGCGAGGCCCGGCGATGTCGAGTCCGCGTTCGGTGCGCCAGAGGGGGTCGCAGGCCCAGGCCAGCACCGACACCCGCTGGCCGAAGCGCAGGAGTTCGGTGGAGATCGCGTGGCCGGTCTCGCTGTCCACCAGGGTGACCAGGTCGGGCACGCTGACCAGGATCTCTCCGTCCTCCAGCACGACCAGGTTCTCGTTCTGCAACTCCACCCTGAGCAACCGGTCCCGCTCCGTCCCGGTACCGGAGATCGTCACCGAGCCGCGGACGAATCCGCCTTCGGTGCGGCGTGAGACGTCGATGATCTTCCCGTTGATCAGCACGTCGGCCCGCAGGGTCCGGGCGAGCGCCTGAACCGGCTCCCGCGCTTGGAGCATGGCGTGGCCGACCTCGATGGCCCGGCTGACCGTTCCCTCGATGACGGCTCCGGGGACGTCCCTCGCGTCGAGCAGCGAGGCGCCCAGGCACAGGGAACCGCTGGCCACGGAGAAGGCCCGGACGTGGCGCTCCAGCCATGTGGCGTCGATGGTGCGCATCACGATCACGTTCCCGACCACGTCCGAGAGGACGGTGGTGTCGCGGGGCACGCCCGCCACGTTCATGGCCACCATCGTGGCCTCGGGGAACGCCCGTCCCATGCCGTCGGCGTCGAGGACGTCGAGCCCCAACTGGGCCGCCCAGCCGACCGGGCCCACACCGTTGGTGCCGCCGATCTCCGTGGCCATCACCGCGGTGATCCTGCGGCCCGCGACCCGCTCCGCCTCGCGCAGCAGGGTCTCGGGCTGTTCCGCCGAGGGGAGCATCTCGATCCCCACCGTCGGGGCCCCGATGCCGGCCATCACGATGACCATGTCGTCGTCGGTCAGTTCCTCGACCGTGCGAAGCCGGACGGGACCGTGTTTGCTCAGTGCGTCAGCGACACCGAACTGCGAAGTGGTGACGGCCCCGCCACCGCCGGTTCCGAAGATGGCCGCCCCGGCTGCCAGGGCCGCGACATCGTCGGAGGATATGTTTCTTGTCATATTCGGAGCCTAGACAGACTCCGCTCAAAGACAATGTCGTCGCGGCACAGGAAAGTTGGGTAATTTGGGCTGATGGCACACATCGGCATTGAGCACATCCTTCGACAATCCTCCAGAATGGGCATCGAAGCGGTGGCGGGACCGCGGGAGGGGCGCAGGATCTCGCGCGTGGAGATCGCCGACATCGGTTCCATCGACTCCCTTCCGGCCGGGACCCTGGTGATCGCCGACGTGTCCGAGCCGCCCTCGGCCTACCGGATCGACATCGCGATCCGCCAGGCCAGCGCCCAGGAGCTGGCCGGGCTCGTCTTCCCCGCGGAACTGTCCCCGGCCCTGACCTCCCAGGACCTGGCCGAACGAGGGGGGATCCCGGTGCTCCGGGCCCCGGGGCAGAAGGCCTCCGACCTGGCCGTGGCGATAGACCGCATGGTCAACAGCGAGGCCTCCGACGTCCTGACGCGGACGCGGTTCGCGCTGGACAAGGTGCGAGAGGCCGCCGAGGGACCTTCGGAGGGCCGGGTGGAGGCGGTACTCACCGCGGCGGGACGAGCACTCGGCGGAAAGGTCGAACTGAGGACGGACCCCCAGGTCGGCTGGACGGAGGAAACGGCCGTGTTCGTCGGCGAGGCGCCACGCGGCAAGCTGGTCTTCGAACTCGACGACCAGGACGGCTACGCGGGGGACGACGCCGCGCGCCTGGCCCTGCCCGGTATCGCCTCCGTGGTGTCCAAGGTGCTGCTCAGGGAGGTGCAGCGCCGCTTCGCTCCCCGGCAGACCTCCGCCGAGCTCATCGCCCAACTGGTGGTGGCCGAGTCCTCCCGGGTCGACTCGCTGGCCGACCAGGCCTATCAGCTCGGCTTCCCCCTCCAGCTATCGCACGTGGTGGCCTGGCTCGAATTCACCGACCCCGGGGACACGAGCCAACTTCCACCGCGCGCCCTGCAGTCCGCGCTCGAACTCCACGCGCTCGAACTCTTCGAGCACCGCGACGAGCTTTGGCACATCGCCTTCATCCGCGATGACGCGTTGATCGTCTCCTCGGAGAACCCCGGCAGGGGCGACCAACAGCGCAGGCTCCGCGAGGTCGCGGCGGGCATCGCCGACCACGCCCGGATCCTGGCCGGCGGCCGCTGGGAGTCGACCGTGGGGTTGGGCGCCCCGCAGGTGGGAGCGTCCGGTCTGCGACAGTCCGCCTCCGAGGCGAGGATCGCCGCCGAGACGGCCGTGGCCTCCGGCCGGATCGGTCACATCGAGGTCACCGACGTCACCGGTCTCAGACGCGTCCTACTCGACTTCTACGCCTCCCCCACCAGCCGCAAGCTGCTGGAGGACCTGTTGCACCCGTTGGACTCCACGGACCCGCACCGGACCGAGACGGCGGTCAGGACGCTGTTGGCCTATCTGAGCCATCGGAACTCTCCGGCGAAGGCCGCTCGGGAGCTCCAGCTGCACCCCAACGCGGTCAGCTACCGGATCCGCAAGATCACGAAGGATCTTCAACTGGACCTCGACGATCCCGACACCCGCTTCGCCGTGGAACTCGCCTGCCGGGTCCGCCTCCTGAGCGCCGAGCGACGCTGAGGGGTGTTCGTTCCGCGTCGGTGCGCGGCCCGAGACATCGCCGAGACGATGCCCGGGCGGAACCACCCGTGTACCCGGGGATGGGGCCCTCCTTCCCACCGGTCCCGACCTCGGCCCTCGTTCGTGTCCGGGAGCGGACGGCCCACCTGACCGAACCCTGAACCGAGTCGACACGACGGCACCTGGGACACCCCCGCCACGGGGCTTCCCAGGTGCCGTTCGACCTTCCCCCTACCAGTGGACGGTGGCCTTGGCCGCGAGGTGCCCGTGGTCGTCCACCGCCACCACCCGGGCCTCGTCCTTGCCATCCGTCACACCCAACGTGATCTCGCGGTCCACGAAGAGCGGTGCGGTCGCGGTGAACGAGTAGCGGGCGGGTGTCCTTCCGGGGCCTCCACCATCCCCGTCGTGACCCATGACGGCGTCCAGCATCAGCAGCCGGGTGAGCGGACCGTGCACGAGCAGGTCCGCCAGTCCCTCTTCCCGCCGGGCCCAGTCCCGGTCGTAGTGCACGCGATGCGTGTTGAAGGTGATCGCCGAGAAGCGGAAGAGGCTCCGGGAGTCCGGTGTGTGCCGGTAGGACCGCTCCCCCACCTCCTCCACCTCGCGCGGTGGCGCCGGTGGGGCGCCCTCCCCCAGGAACACGTCGTGCCAGGTGCTCTCGATGGCCGGTTCTCCGTCCACGAAGTACCATCGCTCGATGTCGGCGAAGACGAGCCTTCCGTTCCTGCCGCTCTTCTCCGTGACGCGTCCGGCCCGCACCCGCTGTTCGACGGTGTCGCCCAGCCGGATCGGGCGGTGGAAGACGGTGTCCTCACCGGCGTACATCCTGCGTGGCAGATCGATCTCGGGCAGCACGTCGTCGCTCGGCGTGCCATCGGGGCGGAGCCCGTCCATGGTGGAGGAGAAGGGGAAGTACAGCCCCTCCCACCCCGGGGGCAGCGGATCGCCCAGAGAAAGCCCGGGGAGCCCGGGGGCGAAGGTGCCCCGGTAGTTCTCCGCCGGCGCGAGGTCCATGTGCTGGATACGCCTCACCTCACCGTCGCCCATCAGACGGTTCTGCTCTTCTTCAGCACGGCGATCTCCTCCGGGGAGTAACCGGCGACGACGGACAGCACCCGGTCGGTGTGCTCACCGAGCCGGTTGGCCGTCCTCTCCGTTTCGGCGGGGGTCTCGCTCAGCTTGATCGGCTGACCGAACATCCTCAGCCGACCCAGGTCTCCGTAGTCGGCCTCCACGATCATGTCCCGCTCGGCCGTACCGGGGTCCTCGACGACGCCGGCGACGGTGCGCAGCGCGGTCAGCGGAACGACGTCTCCGGCCAGTTCCTCCAGTTCGGCCTGGGTACGGCCCTGGAACCAGGAGTCGATCAGCGGTTTGACCTTCCTGTCGTAGACCTCCTCGTCGAAGCGTTTGCGCATGGTGTCGATCTCCGGGTCCTCGGCGGCCTCGGGCGTACCGAACAACTCGCAGGTGACCCGCCACAGCTTGTCCGTGTACCCGGCGAAGAACACCTGGCCGTCGGCGCAGTCGAAGAGTCCGTAGGGGCGCACCCACGCGTGCTCGTTGCCGGCCGGTTCGGCGACCTTGCCGTTGACGGTGTAATCGACCACGGCCGTCTCGGTGAGGGCGATGATGCTGTCCACCTGGGCGATGTCGACCTTCTGCCCGACCCCGCCACGCTCCACGTGCCGGATCGCGGCCAGGGTGCCGATGACGGCGAAGAGCGCGGCCGAGAGGTCTCCGATCGTGGTGCCCACCCGGACCGGGGCCGTTCCGGGGTACCCGTTCATGGACCACAGGCCACCGGCCGCCTGGGCCGTACTGTCGAAGGCCGGTCGACGGCTACGGGAACCCGTGTGCCCGTAGCCGGAGATGGCCGTGTACACGAGCGCCGGGTTGATCTCCTTGAGCACCTCGTAGCCCACACCGAGCTTCTCCATGGTGCCTGGCCGGAAGTTCTCCAGCAGCACGTCCGCCTTGGCCACGAGGTCCTTGAGGACCTTCTTGCCCTGCTCGCCCGAGAGGTCGATGGTCAGGCCGAGCTTGCCCCGGTTGTACTGGCCGTAGTAGCCGCTGAACTCCTCCGTGTCGGCGTCCTCGACCCCCTCATCGCCCTCGACGGCTCCCGAAGCGGTCAGGTACGGGGGGAAACCGCGGGAGACGTCGGGATCGTTGGGATTCTCGATCTTGATGACCGTGGCTCCCATGTCGGCGAGGATCTGGGCGGCGTAGGGCCCGGCCAGCACCCGCGACAGGTCCAGCACCACGATCCCGTCGAGCGCTCCGTCTCCACCGCCCAACTGACGGATGATCTCCTGCGTGTCGTTCATAGCGATCTCACTCCCTGTCGTCGGGCTGTGTGCGGGTCCGGGCCGAGGCTCGCCCTCAGTGGACGTCTCCCGCACGGGTCAGGCGGAGGTTCCCCGCAACTCATCCAGTACCTCGCGCGCGTACTCCTGCCGGATGCGTCCGGCCTCGACCAGTCGTGCGGCCACCTTCGAGACCTCCTGTCCCTCCGCGCCGGCGGTGGCCGCGAGGGTGCGGGCGTGCAGGGCCATGTGTCCGCGCTGGATCCCCTCCGCGGCCAGGGCCCGGCAGGCGGCCAGGTTCTGTACGAGCCCCACCGCGGCGATGACCTCGCCCAGTTCCACGGCGGAGTCGACCCCCAGGATCCTGATCGCGGCCCTGGCGGTGGGGTGCGCTCGTGTGGCGCCACCGACCAGACCCACGGCCAGGGGCACCTCCAGTGTGCCCACCAGGTTCCCGGCCGTGTTCCTCTCGAAGCGCGAGAGCGCCGTGTAGCGGCCGTCCCTGACCGCGTGGGAGTGGCATCCGGCCTCGACCGCGCGGGTGTCGTTCCCGGTGGCGAGCACGACGGCGGAGATGCCGTTCATGATGCCCTTGTTGTGCGTCGCGGCCCGGTAGGGGTCCGCGGAGGCGAAGTCACTGGCCAGAACGATGTCGTCGACCACCTGGGAGCCGCCCAGCAGTTCGGCGTCGAACTCACCGCGCACCCGCACGAGTCGTCGGTCGGCCTTGTTGCTGAGGATGCGCAGCAGCGACCTGCCACCGGAGAGCTCGGCCAGGCGGGGAGCCAGCGCCTCGGCCATCGTGTTGACGGCGTTGGCCCCCATCGCGTCGCGGACGTCCACGATCAGGTGCACGATGAGGTGGGTCCCCGAGGCCGTGGGGACCATGCGGACCTCCACGGAGCGGGCCCCGCCGCCCAACTCCACCAGGACGGGGTCCTGCTCGTTGGCCTGGGCGAGGATCTCCTCCTCGACCTCCAGGATCCTGAACCGGGCCTCCTCCGGGTTGGGCACGTCCACGAGCTGGACCTGGGAGATCATCACCGGACCGGAGGTGGAGGCCCTCAACCCGCCGAGTCCTCGGGCCATCCGGGCCGCGTTGGACGCCGCGGCCACCACGCTCGGCTCCTCGATGGCCATGGGGACGAGGTGGTCGCGGCCGTTGACGGTCAGGTTGGTCGCGATCCCCAACGGAACGCCGAAGACTCCGACGGCGTTCTCGATCATCTGGTCGGCCTGCTCGAAGACGAGGCCGCCCTGGGGCTCGAAGACCTCGGCGTCCACTCCGGAATCCTCGGTGACCCGGGTACGGCGCTCCTGAACACTGAGTTCCCGGAGCCCTGGGATACGACTGTTGACGGGCAAGAATCCACCTCCTGGCGCACGGCGCCCGACGGGTCGCCGGGCCTCCTTCTCACACTCAGTGGCGAGAATATGGTCGCCCCGTGCCGCGCAGCATGGTTCTGCAATACATGAAAAGCGCGAATCACTGTATCGAGAGTCTATGCCGACCTCATGCGGCTCCCCCGGTGAATCGCTCCCGCAGTTCGTCCATGCGCACCGCCAGGGAGATCCGGAAGTAGTTCTCGTCCTCCCGCCATCCGTCACCGAGGATCCGGTCCAGCCGTTCCAGTCGCTGGAGGATCGTGTTGACGTGGAAGTTGAGGGCGCGCGCGGTCCGGGTCGGACCGGCCCCGTGGTGGACGAAGGCCCTCAGGGTACGGAGCAGTTCCGTTCCCCGTTCGGCGTCGTACCGCTTGACCTCCCCCAGGGACCGGTGGAGGAAGTGCGTCATCCCGGGGGCGTCGGTGTCGAAGATGGCCGCGTAGGGGATGTAGTCGCTCGTTTCGGCGAGGACGTCGGAGACCCTGAGCGCCTCCAACAGGCGCACGGTCTTCTTCACGAGGGGGAACTGGACGCCCTGTTCCCCCTCGGGCGGGATCACGCCGAGCACCCCGCCCTCGATGTGTTGGGCGACCCCGCTTCGGATCTCCTCGGCCCTGCTCTCCAGCCCGGGCCTGCCCAGGACGACGACGAGCCCTTGGTGCTCCCCCGCCAGCGACGGTGTGGGGGCCAGCGACGCCGCGAGCCGCACGGCGCGACCGCGCTGCCCGGTCGGGACGGACAGCGCCAAGAGCGAGGTGAGGTCCACGGTCTCCATGCCCCGTTGCCTGCCCCGGGCGATGGCGTCCTGGCGCCGTTCCTCGTCCGCCGAGAGCAGGTCGGCGATGAGTTCGCTGTGCACGCGGTACTCCGTCTCGGCCACGGCCTCCTGTGAGAGCAGCAGCAACGCGCACACCTGCGCCGCTCGTTCGACGGTGCGGGCGTCCACGTCGGTGAGGGGGAAACCGCCCCGGCCGAGGAGGACCGTGCCCAGGTGCCGCTCCCCGGCCGCGAACACCACCACGCCCTCCACGGGCCCCTCGTCCACGAGCTGGACGAGGCGCCCCGACTCGGTGCTGCGGCGCAGCGCCCGGACCATCTCCTCGTCCTGGGGTATGTCGACCTCGGTCAACCCCTCCCCCGCCTCGGCCAGGGGATTGCCCGCCTGGTCGTACAGCGCCACGGGCCTGGCGAGCTCCTCGGACAGGGTGGTCGCCACCGTGCCGAAGTCACCGCCGGTCAGGACGGCCTCCACCAGCTTCCGGTGCACGCTGTGGGCCCTGTCCCGCTGGATCATGTGTTCGGTCAGTCGCGAGAGCGCCCGACGGGACTCGTCCTCGGCGCGTTGGAGGCTGCGCAGTGTCCGGGCGGTCTGCAGGACCACCGAACCGTGGTCGGCCAGCGCGGTCAGCAGCGCGGTGTCCTCGGGGGTGAACTCGTGTTCCTCTCGGGTGGCGACGAAGAGCACCCCGAGGGCCTCGTCGTCCGCCAGCATGGGAACGCCGAGCATGGAGACGATGCCCTCCGCCCGCACCGCCGTGTCGATCCCAGCCTCTCTGCGGTCCGCCTCGAAGTCCGCGTACCTGGGCACCGAGCCCCCGGACCCGCGTTCCACCACGAGGCTGGCCAGCCCCTTGCCCGGGGGCACCCGAAGCGCCTGGAAGTCCGACGAGACGGAGCCGATCGTATGGCGAACGAACAGTTCACGGGTCCGCGGGTCGTATTCGGACAGGTAGGTGAGGTCGCTGCCCATCATCTGGTGGGCGCGGTCGACGATCTTCTCCAGCAGCACGTCCCCGTCCCGCTCGGCGGCGAGTTCACGGGCGCTGGAGAACAGCGCACCCAACTCGTGCTCCCGGCGACGCAGGCGCGCCAGTTCACGTCTGTGCCTGGTGATCCTCTCGGAGAGGTCCCGCCCGGTGGGCTCGTCCAACCCGAGGTGGGACAGGGCCCGCAACGCCTCGTCCGCGTTCCCGTGATGGGTGTCGGTGATGGAGGTGACGAGCATCGACACGGCCTCGTCCCTGGACAAGGGCTGCTCTCCGCGAGACCGATCGGTCTGTGCCGGGTTCTCCACGAACACCTCCGCGGTGCCACATCAGGATGGGATGAAGACTCATAAATCGAGCCGATCAACGTAGGGAAGACACATATCACGGATGTGACAGCCGCCACTAATTTGGTTGGTGGCCCGATGGGGCTCAAGCGCCCTCGCCATCGCTCCGTGCGCCCTGCCCGGTCGCACGACAATCACAAGGGAGAGTGGTATGGCCGTCTCGCACGACATCGACCGCGCCGGTCTCGACTCGCGTCAACAGCGGCGCAGGGCCGTCATCGGCAGCTCCGTGGGTACCGTCATCGAGTGGTACGACTTCACGCTGTACGGCCTGGCCGCGGCGCTGGTCTTCGCCCCGCTCTTCTTCGGTGGGAGCGATCTGGCCGGTACCCTCGGTGCCTTCGCCACCTTCGCCGTGGGCTTCATGGCCCGTCCCCTGGGTGGTCTGCTGCTCTCCCACTACGGCGACAAGCTCGGACGCAAGGGAACGCTGCTGGTCACCCTGGTGATCATGGGCAGCGCCACGACGCTCATCGGTGTCCTGCCCACCTACGAGTCGATCGGCCTGTGGGCTCCGATCCTGCTGATCGTCCTCAGGATCTTCCAGGGAGCCGGGGCGGGCGCGGAGTTCGCCGGGGCCATGACCATGGCCAGCGAGTCCTCGGCGACGGGAAGACGTGCCTTCACCGCCGGTTTCCCGGGTGCCTCCGTCTACGTGGGGATGGCCCTGGCCACCAGCACCTTCGCCGTCCTGACCTGGCTGATGTCCGATGAGGTGTTCCTGGCCTGGGGCTGGCGCCTGCCGTTCCTGGCCAGCGTGGTGATCATCGCCATCGCGCTGTACTTCCGGTTCCGGGTGACGGAGACCGCGGCCTTCAAGGCCACCGAGGAGAACGACGACGTCAGCACCGCGCCCATCGTGGAGGCGGTGCGCGGACACTGGCGCTTCCTCCTGGCGGGCATGGCCCTCTTCGTCTTCACGCTCCCCTGGGTCTACATCGTGCAGACCTTCGCCGTCTCGTACACCACCGGGACCTTGAACGTGGACTCCACGCACACGCTGATCGGCCTGCTCGTGGCCATGCTGCTCACCATCCCGGCGACCCTGGCCGCGGGAGCCCTGGCGGACCGGATCGGTCGCAAGCCCCTCCTCATGGGGGCGGCCATCTTCGGTGTCGTCTTCGCCTTCCCCATGTTCATGCTTTACCAGACGGAGAACTCCCTCCTCGTGGCCCTGGGGCTCATCCTCGGTCTCGCGGTCATCCAGGGAGCCACCATCGGTGTCTCCGCGGCGATGATCGCCGAGATCTTCCCCACCCGTATGCGCTGGAGCGGGATCGCGCTCTCCCGAGAGCTCCCCGCGGCCGTCGCGGCGGGCACCGCACCCATGGTGGCCACCTGGCTGGTGGCGGTGGGTGGAGGAACCCCGTGGCTGGTGGCGGGCTACCTGGTCGTGCTGAGCCTCATCGGTGTGGTCGGCATCTGGTACCTGCCCGAGACGCTGGTCAAGGCGCCCACGGTCGAGGAGAACCCGCAGGAGGAGATCTCCCAGGGCGAGGTCGAGGAGACCCGGCTCGGCGGACAGCGCGTCCACGACCGCGGGTGACCCGTGTGGCCGCTCATCGGGGGATCCCCAGGCCGTGGTCGGCGAGCAGCAGGTTCGCCGACCCGGCGGCCCGCTCAAGGTGTTCTTCGATGCGTGCACGGGGGCCGGCAACGGACAGGGCGGCCACCACGTTGCCGGCCACCACGACCCCGACGGCCACGGCCGCCACGTCGGTGACGGACTCTCCGATGTTGGTCGCGTATCCGCGCCGTGTGGTCAGCGCGATCTCGACCTCGACCACTTCACCCGGGACATCCGTGTGGCCCGGCGCCTCGGTGACCTCGGCCCCCGGAGCGTCATAGGCGAGGAAGATCTTTCCGGAGCTGGAGGGCCACAGGCTCCTGCGTGTGCGCAGCACGGGGGAATAGGCGATGGGATGTCGGGAGGGCACGGTGTGCACGTAGGAGAGTTCCGATCCCACCGGAACGGCCAGTGTCACGGTCTCCCCGGTGCCGCGGGCCAGTTCGCGCATGACCGGTTCGACGAGTTCGACGACGGAGGTCGAGCGCGAGGCGAGCAGCGCGTGCGCGCCGAGCCCCAGGACGTACCTACCGCCCTCGGGAACCTCCACCAGGTAGCCCTCGTCGACGAGCCCTCGGACGAAGTCGTAGATGGAGGAGCGGGGTGAGCGCGACTCCTCCACCAACTCTTGGAGGCTCGCCCCGCGCTCGCTCCGAACGACGTGTTCGAGGATCCCCACCACCCGGCTGACGGTGCGATGCCTGCCTACCACCGCCGCGTCACCTCCTCACGGTCGGCGTCGATCGACGTGGCCGGCCGCACGGGCCGCAGGGGAGAGTCGGAGAAGGAGATGTTCGGCGTCGTCCGGAGATAGGAGTGCCCCAGGGGATGCCGAGTCCGCTGAACGGTCCCCCGCTCCCTCAGGTAGTCGTCCTCCACCAGGGATTCGAGGGTCCTGACCGGTTGCACGGGGACCCCCGCCGCCCCGCATTCGTCGAGGATCTCCCGTGTGGTCCGCTCGGCCGCGTAGTCGGCGATGATGGCCTGCACGTCCTCCATGCCCTCGTTCCGTTCCTGGTTGGTGGCGAACGGAACGTTCTCGGCGTCGCCCTCCACCCCGGCGATCCGGAGGAAGTCACTCCAATTGCGGTCCGAGTACGGAAGGACGCAGATCCAACCGTCCACGCATCGATGTGGTCTGCGGCCGGGCGCCAACGTCCTGTGCCAGCCCGCGGGGCCCCGAGGCGGGATGAAGGAGAAGTCGTTGAGCTGCTCGGCGAGGTTGAAGTCGACCATCACGTCCACCATGGGGACGTCCACCCATTGGCCCCGCCCGTGCGTGTCCCGATGGTGCAGCGCCGCCAGGACGGAGTAGACGATGGTCAGGGCACAGACCTTGTCCGCCATCACGTAGGGGGCGTAGCGCGGCCGGCCCTCGGACTTGGCGTAGATGTCGCACACCCCGGAAGCCGCCTGGACGGTGTCGTCGTAGGCGGGTGTATCGGCCATGGCCGAGTCACCGGCATAGCCCTGCGCGGTGCACAGGATCGCCCGCGGGTTGAGCGCTCGCACGGACTCCCAGTCCAGGCCGAATCTTCGGCGTCGAGCCGGCAGGTGGTTGGTCACGATGATGTCCGCCGACCCCAGGATCCCGCGAAGTTCCGCCAGGCCCTCCTCGGTGCCCGTGTCGATCGCGATGTTGTACTTGCCATCGCCCAGGGAGTGGGCCGCACCGCTCATCCCGGGTGCGACGCGTGCGCCGATGTGCCGCACCACGTCTCCGCGGGGAGGTTCCACCTTGACGACGGTCGCGCCCAGTTTGGCCAGCAGCCTGCCGGCCATCGGCGCCATCACCACGCTGGAGATCTCCGCGACCCGCACACCGGCCAGCGGTCCGGCCCCCGTCCCTGGATCCAGATCCACGTCGTCTCCCCCACCTTCGGCGCATCATCCGTATATCCGTTGCGTTAGCCGTATATGCAACTATCGATCCGGTGGGAGTCGCTGTCAAGGAGTCGTCGCAGGGCACTCGAACGTCGGGATCGGAGAACGCGCGGGTACCCGGCCCGGTCGCGGACGGCCGGCCGATCACCTTCGAGCCGCAGGCCCCGGAGCACGTCCGGGCCCTCGGCTTCGGCCCCGACCACCGCGCACGCGTCGGCGAAGGAATCGCGGCCCGTGACCGGTACACGGTCGGCGCGCCTGCGATCAGCGGACCACCGAACTGAGCAGCAGACTCGTCTCGCTGTTGACCACACCGTCGATCCCGCGCATCCGGCGCAGCAACTCGTCGAAGCCCTGGAGGTTCTCGCAGGAGATCTCCGCGACCAGGTCCCACCCGCCGTTGGTGGTGTGCAACGCCATGATCTCGGGGAATCCTCGCAACTCGGCGATCACGTGGTCGGTGGTCCGCCCCACCACTTCGATGAACGAGATCGCCCGCACCTCCCCCGTCTCGTGGTGGTCGCGCACCCGCACGCCGAACCCCACGATCACGCCCTGGGCCTTGAGCCTCTCGATCCTGTTGGTCACCGTGGCCCGCGAGACGCCCAGTTGCTCGGCGAGCGCGGCCACGGGCGCGCGCCCGTCCTTGCGCAGCGCGGAGATGAGACGACGATCGAGATCCGTGAGGCGAGCCATGAGCATAATGCTAGGTCTTACTTGTCGATCTGACACACCCGCCCGCTGAATTTGCGCATTTCTTCTCTTATATTCGCACATCGAGATCACTACTCTGAATCACATCCACAATCACCTCTCCACCCCCTCAACCTGCGCGAGGAGCCATGAATGACGCAGTTCGTCGACGTCGAGAACATGTCCAAATGGATCCAGCATGAAGGCGTCGAACGCATCATGTCCGGAATGATCGGTTATCTGGAGGAGGATTTCCAACGTTGGGAGCGATTCGACAAAGTCCCCCGAATCGCCAACCACACTCCCTTCGGCGTCATCGAACTGATGCCGGCCTCCGACCACGAGACCTACGCGTTCAAATACGTCAACGGCCACCCCTTCAACCCCGCCCGCGGATTCCAGACGGTCACCGCCTTCGGGGTCCTGGCCGACGTGGACAACGGCTATCCGACCTTCCTCGCCGAGATGACCCTGTTGACCGCGCTGCGTACCGCCGCGACCTCGGCCATGACCGCCAAGGCCCTGGCCCGCACGGACGCGCGGCGCATGGCCATGATCGGCGCCGGCTCCCAGGCGGAGTTCCAGGCACTGGCCTTCCGGGCCGCTCTGGGCATCGAGGACCTGCGCGTCTTCGACGTGGACCCCGCCGCCGTCGGGAAGCTGCGCCGCAACCTGGAGCCCCTGGGCTTCCGGGTGACCGAGACCTCCTCCACCGACGAGGCCGTGGCCGGAGCGGACATCATCACCACCTGCACGGCCGACAAGGCCCGGAACACGGTTCTGGGCTCCGAGCAGGTCCGACCCGGTGCGCACGTCAACGCGGTGGGCGGCGACTGCCCGGGCAAGACCGAACTGGACGCCGAGATCCTCCGTCGGGCACGGGTGTTCGTGGAGTACACCGAGCAGACCCGCGTCGAGGGGGAGATCCAGCAGATGGAGCCGGACTTCCCCGTCGTCGAGTTCTGGCGGGTGCTCACCGGCGCGGAGGGCGGACGCCGCGACGAGGAGGAGATCACCGTCTTCGACTCGGTCGGCTTCGCCATCGCCGACTTCTCCGCGCTGCGATTCCTGCGGGACTCCACCACCGGGACGGAACTGCAGACGTTCATCGACCTGGTGGCCGACCCGGAGGACCCCAAGGACCTCTTCTCCCTGGTGCACTCGCGCAAGCCCGTCGGGTGAGGCCCCGCCGTCGACGTCTTCGTCCCGTGGGGCGCCCACGAGTCGGCCCGCGTGGTCGGTTGCCGAGCGACCGCCCACGCGGACCGCACTGTTCTCGGGGGACGCCCCCGCCATCGGTCTCTTCTCGTCCCGGTACGTGTACGCGGTCGGCGCCCTCCCGGATCGGTGATCAGACGGGGTCGGCCTCGATCACGCGGAAATCGGTTCCGGCGACCCGGTCGGAGACCGTACGCAACCGGAGACCGGAGGCCTCCAGGAGCACGGTGAAGTCCGCGAGGGTACGTTCGACGCCTCCGGCGGTCAGAACCAGCATGTTCAGGTCGCTCAGCGCGCTCTCCAAGGCCATCTCCGCGCCGGGGTCCGCGCGTTCGGACAGGACCGGTTCGACCAGGAGCAGGCGACTTCCCTGGCCCATCGCGGAGCGGCAGTTGCGGAGGATCCGTACACAGGACTCCTCGCTCCAGTTGTGCACCACGCTCTTGAGCAGGTAGGCGTCCGCTCCCGGCGGCACTCCCTCGAAGAAGTCTCCCTCGACCACCTCGCAGCGACCGCTCAGTCCGCGTTCCTCGATGAGGGCGCGGGCCTGCTCGGCGACCTGAGGCGTTTCGAGTACCACCCCTCGCGCCCGGGGGTTCTCCGACAGGATGCGGCTGAGCAGGGTCCCGTCGCCGCCGCCGACGTCGACGATGGTCCGGTAGTCGCCGAAGCCGTGGGCGGCGGCGATGCGCGGGGCCTCGAACCGGGCGTTCTCGGCCATGGCACCGCCGAAGAGCGCGGCGTAGTCGGGGTGGGCGCCCACGTAGTCGTAGAAGGACGACCCGTGCACCTCGTCGAAGGCCGCCCGGCCGGTCTCGATGCTGTGGGTCAGGTGCAGCCATGAGTCCCAGAACTCTCCACCGGTGAAGAGTCTGGAGATCATACGCAGCGAGTGGTCCCGATCCTCGGTCAGGAAGCGCCCCAGGGGCGCCAGCCCGAAGCGTCCCGGCTCGGGCTCGGAGAGGAGTTCCAGGGTGACCAGCGCCCGCACGAGTCTGCGGAGCGAGGGGGTGTGCGTGCCGGTGGCCCCCGCCAGGTCGTCGATGTCGC
This sequence comes from Nocardiopsis sp. NPDC006832, assembly GCF_040635885.1. NCBI lineage: Bacteria > Bacillati > Actinomycetota > Actinomycetes > Streptosporangiales > Nocardiopsidaceae > Nocardiopsis > Nocardiopsis sp. NPDC006832. The sequence continues at coordinate 30,202 of NZ_JBEYLC010000043.1, forward strand.
GATGCTTGTCGCGAAGGAGGTCGGGCAGGCGCAGTTCGACCGCCGTCCTGATGATCTGCGAGCCCATGTACCCATAGGCCATCCGGACGACGGCGGCCCTTGAGGACGCCTCGGTCTCAGCGTGGTCGGCGGTGCGATTCATGGGTTCTCCCGGAGTAGGAGGTCGACGACCTCGGCGAAGGAGTCCGCGATGTCCCCGGCGCCGGAGGCCAGGAGTTCGGCTTCCTCGCCAACCCCGTAGGTCACCCCGATGGTGGCCATGCCCGCCGCCCGGCCCATGCGAATGTCACCGACGGTGTCTCCGACTACGGTGCACCGTTCCGGGTCGGTGTCGAGCAGCCCGGCGGCGTGCAGGGCCATCTCCGGGTCGGGTTTTCCCGTGGCCACCATGTCGTCGCCCACCAGGGCCTCGATCAGGTCGGCGATGTCCGTGGCGCGGACGGTCTTGCGTGCCCCGTCCAGGGTCTTGGACGTGGCCACCGCGGTCCGCGTGCCCCGCCCACGCAGCCGGTCCAGTCCTTCGCGGACGCCGGGGTAGAGGAGATCCCCTCGCCTTTCCCGCACGTAGGCGCCGAACCGCTCGCGGTACAGGGTCTTGGCCTTGACGATGTCGGGGTGCTCGGGTTCGAGGCCCATCAGTCGGGCCAGGTTCTGCTCCAAAGGCTTGCCGACGGTCGCGCGGATCTCGGCGTCGGGGAGTTCGTGCCCCATCTCCCGCAGGAGGTCGCCCGTGATCCGGGTGATGGCCGCGGGGCTGTCGACCAGTGTTCCGTCCAGGTCGAAGATGACCGCTCGTGCGCTCACGCTCCCGCCTCCTGCGCGCTCATGGCGACGGCCAGCTGCCCGGAGAGTCGGGCGTTGCTGACCAGGACGGCCTTGGTGGCCCTTCCACTGCGTCCGCCGGTCGCCTTCACCACGGCCTTCATGAGGAAGGGGCTGAGGGCGTTGCCGGTCACACCCGTCCGCTCCGCCTCGGCCAGCGCCTCGGTGACGGCGGTGTCGATCTCCTGGGGGTCGAGGGCTTCCTCCTCGGGGATCGGCGCGGTGAGCAGCACCGTTCCGTCCCCGTTGAGGTCCCAGTGCAGGCGGGCCGCGCGGGCGACCGTTTCCATGTCGTCCACCCTGGTGACGGGGATCCCCGATGAGCGGGCGTAGAAGGCGGGGAACTCGTCGTACCGGTATCCCAGGAGCGGGACCCCCGCGGTCTCCAGGTACTCGACCGTCAGCGGCAGGTCGAGGATGCTCTTGGCACCCGCGCAGACGACCACCACCCTGGTCCGGGTGAACTGGAGCAGGTCCGCGGAGATGTCGAATGTGCGCTGGGCGTCGCGGTGGACGCCTCCGATCCCCGCGGTCGAGAAGACCGGGATACCGGCGAGCCGGGCGATCACGATGGTCGAGGCCACGGTCGTGGCCCCGTGGGCGCCGCGGGCGAGCGCGAGGCCGAGGTCACGGCTGCTGACCTTGGCGATGTGGTCCGAGCGTCCGAAGAGGTCGATCTGCTTGTCGTCCATTCCGACGACGAACTCCCCGTCGATGATCCCGATGGTGGCGGGTACGGCACCGGCCTCCCGTACGGCCGACTCGATGGCCTGGGCGATCTCGACGTTGAGCGGGTAGTCGGGGCCGTGAGCGATGAGCGAGGACTCCAGGGCCACGACAGGACGCCCGTCGGCCTGCGCGGCACGGACCTCCTCGTTGACGTGAAGTGGAGGGGTCATGTCTTTGCTCCTTGCTTCTCACCTGTGGTGGGGGCACTGGGTTTCAGCGTGCCGCCCGGTCGCGGGCGGCACATCACGTGTTCGCGTGAGCCGCCCGCCCCCGTGGTGGGACCGGGCGCGCGGTCACGAATGCGCGGACGCGGAGTCGCCGATCTCCTCCGCCGTGGGCGGGGCCCCGGGCTCCGGTTGGGCTGCGCGGGGCAGCAGGGGGACCAGGATCAGGGCGATCAGGAAGGCCCCGGCGTTGTACCAGAGCGTCGTGGCGGCGGCGTCGGAGAACGCCTCGCCGCGGTTCGGTCCCGCGGGGTCTCCGGTGGCGAGCCAGAAGAAGAGCACGCCGACCACGGCCACACCCATGGCCGTGCCGAGCTGCATGACGGCGTTGGCGACGCCGGACCCGGCACCGGCGTTCTCCTCCCCCACGTCGGCCAGTACGACACTGGCCAGGATGGGAACGCACATGCCCATTCCCAGGCCGGTGACGAGTACCGGTAGCGCGACCTGCCACCAGGTCGCGGCCGGGCCGATGACGGACAGGACACCGATCAGGGCGAGCACGCCGAGCAACATGACCACCAGGCCCATACCGATCACGCGGCGCCCGTGGGTGGTGGCGTAGGCCTGAGCGACCCCGGACATCAGGGTGATGCCGACGGGCCAGCTGACCACGGCGACGGCGGTGAGCATCGGTGTCCAGCCCTGGCCGAGTTGGAGGTTGTAGGTCAGGACGAGGAAGAGTGAGGCCAGGCCGGAGAAGAGAACGAACATCACGACGGCCCCGGCCGTGAAGGAACGGTGGGTGAAAAGGGACGGCGGCACCAGCGCCGAACCCGTGGTGCGGTCCCTGTTCCTCTGGTGCAGGACGAACAGGATCATGAGTGGGACGGAGGCGACGAGCAGGCCCAGCGACAGCGCGTCCCAGCCGCGTTCACGCCCCTGGATGAGCGGGAACATGAGGGCGAACATCGCCAGGCTGACGAGGACGATGCCGATCGGGTCGAGACGGAGCGGGTCGGTGGCCCTGTTCTCGGGCATGAGCCACAGGGCCAGGGCGATGGCGAGCGCGCCCAGCGGGACGTTGACGTAGAAGATGGCGCGCCAGCCCAGGCCGAAGATGTCGGCCTCGGCGAGGACCGCGCCCAGGAGCGGGCCGCTGACGTTGGCCAGGCTGAGTGTGATGCCGTAGAAGACGAAGGCCTTCGCCCGGTCCTTGTGGTCGAACAGCACGATGATGATCGACATCACCTGGGGAACCATCAGGGCCGCGGTGAGGCCCTGGGCGAGCCGGCCGGCGATGAGCACCTCGGCCGTGGGCGCGGCGCCGCACACCACCGAGGCCACCGTGAAGCCGGCCATCCCGATGAGGAACATCCGCTTGCGGCCGAGGATGTCGCCGAGGCGCCCGCCGGTGATCAGGGCCAGCGCGAAGGTCAGGGAGTAGCCCGCCAGGATCCACTGGGCCGCCGAGTACTCGGCGCCGAGGCTGCTCTGGAGACGGGGCAGGACGATGTTGACGATGGTCGCGTCGGCGAGGTCCATGAACAGGGCGAGGAGGACCACCCCCAGGACCACCCACCTCTTGCCGCTTCGGGCCATGGGTGGGGTGTGCACTTCCGTCATGGTGGACTCCGCTGCAGGAAGGTAGGATCAGAAATAAGGCAACTTAGAGAATGACTAATTTAGTGTCTCTCTATCTTGGAGAGACTATGGGAAGGGTGAGCGCAGTGTCAACGCCCCAGGACGACACCAAGGCCCTCTATGAGGAACTCCGTGTGGGAGCCTCCCTGTCCGTGCGGTTCCACTCGGCCCTCGCGGCGTACGCGGGCATCAACATCACCGACATCACCTGCCTGGGCGCCCTCGACAAGAACGGTCCGATGAGCCCCGGCGAGCTGGCCGGGCACGTGGGGCTGTCGCGCGGCGGAGCCATCACCGCCGTCGTCGACCGCTTGGAGAGGGCGGGGTTCGTCCGGCGCGGCCGCGACGCGACGGATCGCAGGAAGGTCGTTGTCGAACTCGTCCGCGACGGCGCGTACGCCGGGCTGACCGCGACCTTCGACGCCCTCGGGCACTCCTACACCGAGACCATCGAGCAATACTCCAAGGAGGAGCGCGACCTGCTCCTGGAGTTCAACCGGCGGATCAACGCCCGGCTCCAGGAACGGATCGGCGAGCTCCAGGAGCGCGCATGACCACCACGTTCCCCTCGGTGCCGTACCCCAGGACGTCCTGGGCGTACTGCTCGTCGTCGAAGGTCACCATGACCCAGTCGGCACCGGGTTCGGAGGAGACGGGGAACGCCTGGGGATGTGGTCCCCCCGAGACGTAGGGCGCGTCGATCTCCCCCAGCCTCCGCAGGTCCATGTCATAGACCTTGTACACGCGTTGGGCGTCGTCGGTGGCCAACGCCCACCACCCGCCGCCCACGCGCCGCAGCACGCAACCCTCCGTGCGCCGGGAGGCCGTGTCCACGGCGGCGATCGTCATGGGCGCGGACAGATCCGCCCCGGGTTCGGACACGGCGAGGACGGGACGGAACTCCAGTTCGGGCGCCAACCGGACGACGTCGGCGTAGAGCACGTGCCAGCGCCCGTCGATCCTGGCCAGCGACGGCTCCCAAGCGCTCAGGGTGGACGGCGCGGCCAACCGTGTGTTCGGGATGACGTGCACCCCCGTGAGCAGATCCGCGTCGGTACGCGCGCACCGTACGTGCACCCCCGGGGTGGGGAGGTCTCCCCCGCACACCACCAGGGAGAAGTGGCCAGAGGCCTCGTCGTAGACCACGTGCCCTGCGTTGTCCCCGGTCACGATGCCGTCATGGGCGAAGAACAACTTGGCGGTCTGCCGCATCCGGTCCGGCGCGTCGGGGTCGAACTCCCACACCGCCCAGTGCGCCTCCTGCGCGAAGCCCATCCCGGCGCACCCGGCGGTGAGGAAGAACCGGCCGTCGCGTATGTAGGGGCGCCCGTCGGCGTGGGTGATCAGCTGTGGATCGCGCAGGCCCACCTGACCGAAGTAGCCCGCGCGCACCCGTCGCAGCCCGGCGCCCGACACTCCGAAGGCGTACTCCCACCGCCCCAGGAGCCCCGGGTCCCGTAGGTCCACCAGGGTGCGCACGTCGGCGCCCCCGCCCAGCAGCGGGTCGCCCCACTCCGCTCCCTCGTCACGGACCAGCGCGGTCACGACGTTGCCGGTGACGGTGACGGCCAGCTGGTGAGGCAGGACCGGACGGACCGGCGCGTCCGCCGCGACGGTCGTTGTGCCATCCACGGTCACCTCCAGCCGGACCTGTCCGACCCCGGCGTCGTAGACGACCACGACCCCGTCCTCCGAGCCCTCCTCACCGCTGCGAAGCCCCGCCGTCACCGTGCCCCCCGCCGCCGCGGCTCCCCCGATCGGGTCGGCGCCGACGTCCACGAGAACGGTCGCGAAGGGGGCGACCGGCGCGTGCCCGGTGAGCACCGTTCGCCCGGCACCGCCGTTCAAGACCTCGGGATCGTCGGTGTCGAACACGACGAACCCCGGCGCGATGAGGTCGAAGGGGCGGAAGCGGTGGCTGATCTCGAAGCGCAGGTCGCTCAGGGGCGTCCGGATGGAACTCATACTCGTCCTCTCCATGGCGGTCCGGACACGTCCGCGCCCGGGCTCCGAGCCTCACACCCCACTGATCCGACGAACATCCCGAAACCTCGCCAGAGCCTCCCGGTCCGATGCGCCGCGTACCCGTCCCGCCGCCGGGGACCACGCGAAATGACGTGAACACGTGAGGTGCGCGGGCGGGATGCTCTGCGACGGTGATCGCGCCCGACCGACGAGGAGAAGTGAGGAATCATGCGCCTGCGACCCTTGGGCAACACCGGAATCAGGGTGAGTCCGTTCTGCCTGGGCACGATGATGCTCGGGCCTTGGGGAGGAACCGACGACGAGGACGCCGCGCCCATCATCCACCGGGCCCTGGACGCCGGCATCAACTTCGTGGACACGGCCGACGTGTACGGCAACGGAGCGACCGAGGAGATCGTCGGTCGCGCGTTGAAGGGACGCCGCGACGACGTGGTACTGGTCGGCAAGGGCCACTACCCCATGTCCGAGGACGCGAACTCGTGGGGGAACTCGCGACGGTGGATCACCCGCGCCGTGGAGGACAGTCTGCGCCGCCTGGGTACCGACCACCTGGACCTGTACCTGCTGCACCGGCCCGACCCCCACACCGATATCGACGAGACCCTCGGGGTCCTCAGCGACCTGGTGCGCGCGGGCAAGATCCGGAGCACGGGCACCTCGACCTTCCCCTCGGAACAGATCGTGGAGGCCCATTGGGCCTCCGAGCGACGGGGCCACGTCCGGCTCCGCACCGAGCAGTCGCCCTACTCGATCCTGAACCGCTCCGCCGAGGCCTCGCTCTTCCCGACCTGCGAGAAGTACGGCATGGGGGTGATGGTGTGGAGCCCACTCAGCGAGGGGTGGCTGACCGGACGCTTCCAAGGCGAGATCGATCTCGGTCGGGGTCGTCAGGCGGCGCACAGGCTCAACTTCGATCCGGCCCTGCCCGGAAACGTCCGCAAGCGCGAGGCCGTCGCCGAACTGCTGGAGCTGGCGGAGGAGAGCGGTCTGTCCCTGGTCCACATGGCGATCGCCTTCGCCGGGACCCACCCGGGGGTCACCTCCGTGATCTTGGGCCCGCGCACTCCGGAGCAACTGGAGGACCTGCTGGCGGCGGCCGAGACCACGCTGGACGACGACGTCCTGGATCGGATCGACGCGATCGTCCCGCCGGGCACGGTACTCAACCCGGCCGACTCCCACCAGCGACTGCCGTCCCTGCGCGATCCCCGATTGCGCCGCCGGGCACACCACCTCGAACCCCTGGTCGAGACTCCGGGTCCGGCCACCTCATGACGGGTTCGCGGGATCCGGTGGCTTCCCGGGCCCCCGCCCCCTCCGCGCTGCGGTCGGGCTTCGCGGGCGAGGTGCACGAGGTCGCACCGGGCGAGGCGCCCTTCTGGCTGCCCTGGCGGCGCAACGTCGTCCCGAAACCCGGTGTGGTCGCCGACCCCGTCTCAACGGGGGACGTGGTCCGCGCGGTGGCCCACGCGCGCGATCGGGGACTCGACCTGGCCGCCCAGTGCGGCGGTCACGGAGCGGTCCGTGCACTGCCCCATAAGGGTCTACTGCTGCGTACCGGTGCTCTGGCCGAGGTGGAGATCGACCCGCGCCGTCGGACCGCGCGTGCGGGCGGCGGCACCCGGTGGGGCGAGGTGGTCACGGCCGCGGCCGAGTACGGCCTGGCACCGGTGTCGGGAACGTCGCCGGACGTCGGGGTCGCGGGCTACACCCTCGGTGGCGGACTCGGCTGGCTGACCCGGCGTCACGGGTTCGCGGCCGACAACCTGCTGTCGGCCGAGGTGGTCACCGCCGACGCCCGGGCCCTGCGGGTCTCGGCGGACACCCACGAGGACCTCTTCTGGGCCTTACGGGGTGGCGGCGGAAATTTCGGTGTGGTGACCGAACTGGAGATGCGTTTGCATCCGATCGGACGGATCAGCGGCGGCGTGCTGTTCTTCCCCTTCGAACGCGCGCACGCGATCCTGGACGCCTACCGAAGCCTGGCGCACCGGGAACCCGAGGACGTGGTCACGGCCGTGGTCCTGGTTCGGCCGCCCGACTCCGAGGAGGTGCCCGAGCCGTTGCGCGGACGCCCCGTGGTGGCCCTGCGCGTCTGTGTCCTTTCCCAGGCGCGGGACGCCGCCCGCCACGTGGACCGCCTGTTGTCCGCGGCCGGGCCTCCGCTGCTGGGCGGGTTGGGTCCCCTGCGATTCCCCGAGCTGACCGCGCTCTCCGACCCGCAACCGCTTCCCCAGGTGTCCGAAGAGCACACCGACCTGTTCGACGCCCTCCCCGACGCGGTCGTGGACGAGCTCGTGTCCGTGTGCGAACACCCGGACTCGCCCGTCTCCGTCGTGGAGGTGCGCAACTGGACCGGGGCTCCCGGACGTCCGCCGGCGGACGCCGGGCCGGCCGGCCATCGGAACACGCCCTTCTCGGTGATCGCCATCGCCCCCGACCTGAACGAACGGACCTTGGAAGGTGCCCGCTCGGCGATGGCCCGGCTGGCCGCACGCCTGGCTCCACACGCCACCGGTTCGGTGTTCCTGAACTTCCTCAGTGACCCTGGTCGGGTGGCGGCCGCCTACCCGCCCGAGCACCTGGGGCGGCTACGGGAGCTGAAACGGCGCTTCGATCCCGACAACGTGTTCCACCTCAACCACAACATTCGTCCCTGAGCCGGAGGACGAGCGAGGAGGGTGTGCCCACAGGGCGCACCCTCCTCGCTCGTCACATCGATCCTGGGGCCGACACCGCTCAGCGGGGTTCGCCGCGCAGGGGTGGTACGGGCGGCAGCTCCACCGCGTCGCGGATGTCCTCCGGGGTGATCCGGAACTCCTCGGGAAACGACTCCCGGTCGGACTGGCGCGGAGGTTCGGTGGTGCGCCAGGTGTAGTGGCAGATCGAGCACAGAACCACCTCCCACACCCCGGGCACCGGAGACACCGCGACGGTGGCGGCCCCCTCGTCACCACAACGGGGACAGATCATGGTCCTCACCTCTCCTTGGTCCGTTCACGGAGCCACCGCAGCCAACGGTCCGTGTCAGGGTGGTCCCGCACCGGGTGGGCGTGCCGCCCTCGGACGTCGGGGGCGACGGGCGCGGTGGCGTCGATGACGACCTTGCCGCTGACGCCGACCGGCGACGATGACGGGTCCAACGGCAGAATGGACATGTTGGACAGGTGCACCATGTCCTCATCCGGGTTGACCTTGGTGGACAACGCCCACATCACCTGCGGGAGGTCGAAGGGATCGACGTCCTCGTCGACAACGATCACCACCTTGCAGTAGCCGAGACCATGTCTGCTCGTCATCGCTCGCAGCCCCACAGCCCGGGCGAACCCGCCCTGACGGGGCCGCACCGACACGATGGCCACCAGCCCATGGGTGTACATGGCGTTGACCGCGACGACCTCCGGAAAGTCCTCCTTGAGCTGCTGGTATAGGGGAACACAGGTGGCCGGCCCCATCAGATAGTCGATCTCCGTCCAGGCTCGCCCCAGGTGCAGGTGTTCGAACACCGGGTCGTCGCGGTACGAGATGCGGTCGATCCGGATCACGGCCATCGCCCGACCGCCGGAGTAGTGGCCGGTGAACTCGCCGAAGGGTCCCTCGAACTCACGCACACGACCCTCGATCACCCCCTCCAGTAGCACCTCCGTCCCCCATGGCACGTCCAGGCCGGTCAGCGGTCCCTTGGCCAGGGTGAGCGGCGAACCCCGCAGGGCCCCCGCCATCTCGTACTCGGACTGGTCGTAGGCGATCGGAGCCGAAGCCACGATGGACACGACCGGGTCGTTGCCCACCGCGATCGCGACGGGCACGTCCTCTCCCCGTTCCTCGCCGATTCTCAGGTGGTGGGCGATGTCATGGATCGTCCCGGGCTGGAGGCCGAGTTTGTTCGGGCCCTTGACCTGGAGTCGGTAGATGCCGACGTTCTGGCGTCCGGTGTCCTCCCAGTGGTCGGGGTCGCGGCTGATGACGGAGGCCTTGTCCAGGAAGAAGCCGCCGTCCCCCTCGTTGACCCGGAACAGGGGGAGCACGCGGAACAGGTCCACGTCCGGGCCCTCCTGGACGTTCTCCAGGAAGGGAGGGTCCCCACGGTGCACCGGTGCGACGGGGTGGTCGTCCCATCGACGGGTGAACTCCTGGATCTGCTCGCGTACCGGGGTGTCCCGGTCCATGCCCATCGCGATGGCGTGGTTGGGCCACGAACCGTGGGCGTTGAGCACGATCCGGGCGTTGGTGAACCCGTTCACCGACGTGAAGTACAGGGCGGGCGCCTTGTCCCCGAGTCGGGCGGCGGCGTTGGCGGCGGCGGCCAGATCGGGTTCGCAGTCGACGGGTTCGCCGATCCGTACGAGCTGGCCTTCACGGTCCAGCGCGTCGAGGAAGCCCCGGAGGTCTTCGATGGCGGTCATGGTCGTCCTTTCCGCTGTCAGGGGGTGGTGGAAACGGCCCGGTCCCGGGGAGCTCGGTCGAGTCGGGCCCGGCGCATCCCCTCCCATCGGTCGGCGGGGACGGTGATCTGGAACTGGTCGAGTACGCGCGCCACCACGTGGTCCACGATGTCCCCCACCGTGCCGGGGTGGTTGTAGAAGGCCGGTGTGGGAGGCAGGACCACGGCCCCCATCCGGGTGAGTGCGAGCATGTTGTCGAGGTGGATCTCGTTGAGCGGGGTCTCCCGTGCCACGAGCACCAGACGGCGCCGCTCCTTGAGGACCACGTCGGCCGCCCTCGGTATGAGGCCGTCCGCGTACCCGGTGCGGATACCGGCGAGCGTCTTCATGCTGCACGGCACGACGACCATGCCCTCGGTGAGGAAGGAGCCGCTGGAGATCGGTGCCCCCTGGTCCTCGGGCGAGTACACGAGGTCGGCCAACTCCGTCAGGCGGGCCACCCCGTGGCCGCACTCCAATTCGACGGTGGCACGTGCCCAGCGGCTGACCACCAGGTGCGTCTCCACCTCGGGGATCGCCGCCAGCACCTCCAGTAGGCGCACACCGAACGGGGCGCCGGTGGCGCCGGTCATGGCGACGACCAGGCGGCGCCGTGCCCCGCCGGTCACCGTTCGCCCGCCGTCGTCTGGAGGACCGCCGCGTCGAGGTCGGTGAGGACCCGATCGGTGGGGAGCACCGCCGCGCAGCGAAGGGCTCCGTAGTCCAGGGCCATCCGGTGCTCCTTCTCCGAGAAGTCGGCGACCGCGTCGGAGACCAGGAAGGGTTCGACATCGCGGGCGAAGGCGTCGGAGGCGGTCATCAGACAGCCCACATGGGCGTAGACCCCGCAGATGATGAGCTGGTCCCGGCCGGCGGCGCGCAGGCGCGCGTCCAGGTCGGAGCGGACGAAGGCGCTGTAGCGCCACTTGGTGAGCAGGGTGTCGCCGTCCCGGAGCGCGAGTTCGGGGATGAGCGCGCGGGGTGTGCCGGGTCCGGTCCCCTCCGCGCTCATGCCGGGCCCCCAGAAGTCGTGCAGCAGGCCCCTCTCCTCGGAGGTCATGGAGCCGGGCTGCGCGGTGTAGAACACCGGTATCCCCCAGCGGTCCGCCGCCTCTCGGAGCCGGACGCAATTGGCGACGAGTTCCGTGACGGGTGAGCCTCCCGCGCGGAAGAAGTCCACGAAGTAGTTCTGCATGTCGTGGATGAGCAGGGCGGCGCGCCGGGGGTCCGGACTCCAGGACACCGTGTTGGTCGGTGGGTCGTCCGGCATCGGGTAGTGCAGCCCGCGTCGGATGGTCATGGTCCTCCGTAGGTCGTCGGGTGTGGGGTATCAGGCGCCCAGCGCGGCGCCGCCGTCCACGTGCAGGTTCTGCATGGTGATGTGCCTGGCTCGGTCCGACACCAGGAAGAGGACGGCGTCGGCCACGTCCTCGGGCCGGGCGATTCGGCCCAGGGGGATGCCGATCCGGTGGTTCTCCAGCGAACCGTGGAGCGTCGCCCGTCGATCCTGTTCGGTCCGCCACATCGACCTGAGCATCGGGGTGTCGGTCGACCCGGGGCCGATCACGTTGCAGCGGATGCCGTACTCGGCCAGTTCCAGGCCCAGGCAGCGGGTGAACATCGCGGAAGCCGCCTTGGACGCGGCGTAGGCGCCCATCCGCGCCCGAGGGACCTGGGCGGCGTTGGAGGCGACGGTGACGATGGAGCCGCGGCCCCGGGGGATCATCCGTTCGGCGACCGCGCGTGAGACGTGGAAGACACCGTGGGTGTTGACGTCGAACACCGCCCGCCACTCGCCCGTGTCCAGTTTGACCAGGTCGTCGGTGTTGAGTATCCCCGCGACGTTGATCAGGGCGTCCAGGGGCCCGTGTTCGCCCTCGGAGCGTTCCACGAGGCGTTCGACCGCGGGGGCGTCGGTGACGTCCACCGCGCGGGGATGGACGGCACCCCGGGCCCCGTCCAGCTCCGCGGCGAGGTGCCGCACGCCCTCACCGTCGATGTCGCAGGCGAGCACGCGGGCCCCCTGTTCGGCGAGTGAGCGGACGACCGCGGCGCCGATACCGCGCGCGGCGCCGGTCACCAGCGCCGTCTGCCCGTGGAGTTCCGGGTATCCCATGTCTTCTCCGTCCTTCCTCTCGGTGGTGGGCGAGGTTCACGCACATGCGGTGAGGAACAGGTGCGCTTGTTCGGGGTTGAGCCGTGGGTCGCACAGGCTCGTGTAGCGTTTGCCGACCTCGGCGGGGTCGCCGACCGGCCCGCCCACGCACTCGGTGACGTCCGCCGCCGTGACCTCCAGGTGGAAGCCGCCCGGGTGCAGGCGATATCGGCGCAGGATCCCGAGGAAACTCCTGGCCTCGGCCACGATGTCGGAGAGGTGGCGGGTCTTGTGTCCTTCGTCGGTGCGCACGGTGTTGCCGTGCATGGGGTCGCACACCCACACGACCGGATGTCCGCTGTCGCGTACGGCCTCGATGATCCCCGGCAGGGCCGCGCCGATCCGGTCGTGACCCATGCGCGTGATCAGGACGAGGCGGCCGGGTCTGCGGTCGGGGTCCAGGACCCGACACAGCCGGACGACCTGCTCCGGGGTGGCGGAGGGGCCGATCTTGCACGCCACCGGGTTGGCGATGGCGGCGAGGAGCGCGGTGTGGGCGGATCCGGGGTCCCTGGTCCTCTCCCCCAGCCACGGTAGGTGCGTGGATCCGAGCAGGAGGCGACCGTCCACACCGTCCCGACGCAGGTGGGGAACCTCGTAGTCGAGGACGAGGGCCTCGTGGCTCACCCACGGACCCGCGTCGGTGTACCCCGTCGCCCGCCCCCGGTCGCGATGGCGTCGCACCTCCCGGACGACGACCTCGCTCGCCGTCCGGGCGTCGAGCATGCGCAGCGGGTCCGGGCGGCGTGCTCGGGGCGTGGGTTCCTCCGAGTTGACGAGGTGGCCCCGGAAGACGGGGAGTTCGATACCGTCGACGGTCTCGACCCCGTAGGAGCGGGGTTTGGCGAACTGGCCTCCCATCCGCCCGACCTGCACCACGTTCAGCCCGAATAATCGGCGCATGTGCCCGCCGAGGCCGGACAGGACCGCGATCTTGACCCGGGCGTGTTCGGCCGTGCACTCGCCCAGGTCCTCGGCGCAATCACCGGCCTGGAGCAGGGAGGCCCGCCCTTGTGCCACCTGGGCCAGGTCGGCCCTGAGGCGGTCGGTCTCGGCGATGTCGACCAAGGGCGGCAGCCGGGAGATCCGTTCCCTGGTCGAGGGCAGTGACTCGTGGTCGGCCCAGTCCGGTTGCTGGGCCGCCGGCAGCCGCGACCACGGTCCCCCGAACGGGGCGGTCGCGGCGTCCGCGGTGGCGATACCGGTGCCGGAGCTCCGGTGGAGACGGTCATGCACGGGGACCCCCCACGGGCGGTGTCAGGGAACGGACCGAGGCGGCGACGAGTTCCGGCCCACGGTGGGTGAGCAGGGACTCCGGATGGAACTGCATGGAGGTGAAGTGGGACCCGCGCAGGGCGTGGACCTCACCGTTGGGGTCGCGGCTCACACGGACCGGGCCGCCGGGGCCCGCGACGCGTCCGACAGGGGACACCGCGACGTAGGTGTTGTAGAAGGCGACCGTGGTCCTGTCCCCGAAGAAGTCGATGTCGCGCCGGGTGCCCTGGGCGGGCACCGCGCGTCGGCGCAGGCGCAGTCCCAGTTCGGCGGCGAGCACCTGGTGCGACAGGCACACTGCGAGGAAGGGACGCCCCTCCTCCAGGAGGAGACGGTTCAGGCGGCCCAGGGCGGCCACGCGCGGGTCGGAGGTGTCCCTGGGATCCCCGGGGCCGGGGCCCAGGACGACCAACCCGCCCTCGCCGAGGGCCCCCTCGGCCTCGTGGTAGGGAACGACCTCGACCCGCCCGCCCAGGGCACGGAGCTGGTGGGCGAGCATGCCGGTGAAGGAGTCCTCGGCGTTGACCACCAGGACCCTCTGGTCGAGCAGCGGCGCGGGTGAGGGGAGCGCCTCCCCTTCCCCTCCGGCCAGCCAGAAGTCGGACAGCCCGGTGTTGCGTTCCCGGAGGGCCTCTCGCACCCGGGCGTGCCCGGTGATCGTCTCGGGAGCGCGTACCCCCGGCCGGTCGCCCCCTCCCGTCGCGCCCAGCAGTCCGGCCGCCTTGGCATGGGTCTCCGCCGTTTCCCTGGACGGGACGGAGTCACGCACCAGTGTCGCGCCCACCCTCAGGCTCATGCGGCCCGCGGGCGATATCTGCGCGGTGCGGATCATGATGGCCGAGTCCAGCGTGAGTTCGCCGGAGTCGGTGCCCAGGAGGGCGATGGCGCCGCTGTAGTACCCGCGTCCGGAGGACTCGCGTCGAGCGACGACGCGGCAGGCGTTCTCCAGTGGACTGCCGATGACCGTGGGCGCGAACATGGTCCGTTCCAACACGCGGCGGGGGTCGAGCGAGGTCGGCCCGCAGATGTCGTACTCGGTGTGCGCGAGGCGGGCCATCGAACGCAACCGGGGACCGTGGACGCGACCGCCCTCATGACAGACCTCGGCCATCATCTTCAGTTCCTCGTCCACGACCATGTACAGCTCGTCGATCTCCTTACGGTCCGTGACGAAGTCGAGGAGGCCTTCCAGGGCCGGCCCCTCCTCGGGGTAGTGATAGGTCCCGCTGATCGGGTTCATCACCGCTGTTCCCCGGTGGAGGCTCACATGACGCTCGGGGGTGGCTCCGACGAAGGTCCTCTCACCGGTGTGGACGACGAAGGTCCAGTACGCGCTGTTCTCCCGGTGCAGGAGCCGGTGGAAGAGGCCGAGGGCGAACCGGATGCGGTCCTCCCGGACCCGGGTGGTGAAGGTCCTGCTGATGACGAAGTTGGATCCGGCCCCCGAACCGATCTCGTCCGCGACCACCTCCTCGACCGTCCTCTCGTACTCCGCGTCGGAGACGTCGAAGGAGCCCTCGCCTTCGAGCTCCACGGGAAGGTCGGCGAGAACCTTCAGGTCGTCGTCGCAGACCACGCCCTGTTCGTCGACGTTCAACGCCAGGATCGGCTCACCGTCGTCCTGGGCCGTGAAGCCGCGTTCGGTGATCTGCCGGTAGGGCAGGAGTACCAGGGAGTGTTGCCGGGTCCCCTCCTTCGGATCGGGGAGGGGTAACCGCCCCAGGAGGTCGTACTCGCGCACCACGCCCTCGAAGGCCTCCACGCGGCGGGAGCCACCGTGGACGTCCCTGGCCACCAGGGCGAACGGGCCGGGGGAGGAGGACAGCGCGCGGTCGAGGATGGTTCTGCCGATACGCTCTTCTGATCCGGATGTCATGTCCACCAGTCTTCGGACGCCACCTTCGCGCGTCATCACGAGATCTCGGATACCTGGGCCGGCCCCGGGGCGGCGGGACCGGTCCGGGCCGCGTCGATCCGGCGCAGCGCGTTGCCCCTGAGGACGCTCGCGTAGACCTTCGGCGCCAGGTCGAGCGCATCGAGCTTGGCCAGCTCCACCCCGGTGTCCTGAAGCGGGGACTCCGACCCGAACAGCACCCGGTCGGGGCCCAGGACCCGGATCGCCTCCGCGACCGCGCACGTGTACCCGCCCGAGGTCTCGACGAGGATGTTGGGGAGCGGGGCGACCAGCGAGATGCCGTACAGGTCGATGTTGCCCACACCCGTGTGTCCCATCACGAAGACCACGTCGGGGTGCTCCGCGGCCAACCGGACCAGGTCCGCGACCCGGGCCCCGGCGCGTTCGAAACACACGACGTACACGCTGTGGCCCCACCGCGCCGCGGTTCTGATCAGGTCGGCGAAGCCGGGGTCGTCCAGCGGTGGGCCGTGCACGGCGGGCGAGATCTCCAGCCCTCGGAAGCGGTGGGCCGACTCCCTGTAGGCGTCGGCCCCGCCGTGCGGGTTGCCGAAGTAGAAGGGCACCAGCCTCCCACCACTCCGCTCCGCCATGGCCAGGACGAAGTCGTTGTCGAGGTCGGCGGTGGTGCCGCCCCCCTCGACGAGTTGACGGGACAGCTCGAAGAGCGAGAGCGCTCCCCCGGCGCACGCGACGGCGGTCTCGACCCCGTGGGCGTCCATGGAGCGCAGGATCCGGTCGCGTGCCGAGGGTAGAGGGGGGAGGCGGACGTGGAAGTCGACGACCGGGAGGTCGGGGTCACGGCTCATGCGCGGCTCCCGTCATCCGACCCGACGGCGGACGCGCCGCGCACCGTGTCCAGGACGGTCCCCCAGTCCTCCGGCGGAGTGGCACCCCGCCAGGCCACGTGTTGGTCCGGCCGGACCAACACGAGGTCGTAGCCCCACACCGAGCGCGCCCACGGGTCGTTCACGGGCAGGTGGAGCAGTGGCATCCCCCGCTTCTCGGCGGCTTCCACCGCCGCGATGCCGGCTCCGTCCGCGCCGAAGTCGACCAGTGTGAACTCCGCGCCCAGCAGATCGAAGAGGGGTGTTCCGTCCTGGAGGCGGACATGCGGGGGCCGACCGCCCGGCCAGGTGGTCGGGGTGGTGCCGCGCCAGGACCACGGGGGTTCGGTGCCCGCACCCGGGATCACGAGCGGCGAGGAACCGTACCGGTAGTCGAAGTGGATCGCCAGGTTCTCGATCTGGTGTTCCTCCTCCCGAAGGAAACCGGCGAGCGTCTGGCGGGAGGCGCCGGAGGCGGCCAGCCGGGGGAAGCGCCCCCACACCTCCAGGAGGTTGGCGCACATCTCCAGGTTGAACAGCGCGACGGGTCTCCGCTCGGCCTCGTAGCCGTCCAACAGCCCCGGGCCGCCCCAGCCACGGACGAACGCCCCGAGTTTCCAGCCCAGGTCCACGGCGTCGCCGATGCCCGTGTTCGCTCCGTGTCCGCCCGTGGGGTAGAACTGGTGGGCCGAGTCGCCCGCGAGGAGGATCCTCCCCTGGCGGTACCGGGCCGCCACGGCCATGTTCCCCTTCCACGTCGCCGTGTGGACGACCTCGTCCACGTCCAGCTCCACACCGAGGCGGCGGCGCATGATCGTCACCGCGTCGTCCTCCTCGTGCTCGGCGACCGGGAAGAAGGCCGTCCAGGTGTCCTGCTCGTCACGGGATACCAGCGTGATCCCCGTGGCGACGATGTTGAGGAAGTACCGGCCGTGACGGCGCAGCATGGGGTCGGAACTGCGGAAATAGACGTCGCGGTGATCCCCGCTGGGCCCATGGGCCTCCGTCGGGATTCCCGCCTCAAGGCGGACCGTGCTGCCGGCGCCGTCGCAGCCCACGACGTACCCGGCCCGCAATGCGTACTCGCCTCCGCCGTCGCGCAGGTGCACTGTGACGTGGTCCTCTCCCTGGTCGAGGCCCAACACGGCGGTGCCGGTGCGCAGGTCGACCAATGGGTGGGCGGCCGCCCGATCGCGCAGGATCTCCTCAAGGATGTTCCCGGGCAACCGCTGGTAGGCCTCCAGCCCTGAGGTTCCGTCGTTGGTCGCCTCTCCCCTGCGGTCGAGTTCGCTGACGGAGGCGTACTCCCAGGCCGCCACCGGAGCTTCGGAGAAGTCGGCGCTCCAGTGGAAGCGGAAGGCGTGTCCGGCCCCCACCCCCTTCGCCCGAATCTCGTCCACGACTCCCAGGCGTCGGAGCAGTTCCATGCTGCGTCCGTTGAGGAAGTCCATCTTCGGGTAGGGCGAGCGCCCGGTGTGGCGTTCCACCAAGGTGCTCGCCACCCCCTGACGTGCGAGCTCCAGCGCCAGCGTGGTCCCCACCGGCCCCGCTCCCACGATGAGGATCTCGGTCTCCGGCGTCCCACTGGTGTCGTGTCCGGTGCCCACAGCGGGCTCCTCTCTCACGGCATTGGATGTCCGGATACTTTCGGAAACCCCACCGAACACACATCACGCATTTCCGTGATCAGCCGCAAGCCCGAGGATTCAATGGCACCCTGACCGATTGTGGACGGAATATAGGAGAACCGAAGCCGATGCCCTAGTGTGATCAACCGTTTGAACCGGACCCGAGAACAAGAATGGAACCGACCGAGTACATGAACTCCGAGCGGAAGCACATCGAAACACAGAGTCCCGGAGTAGTCACCGTCTGGTCCGATATCGGATGCCCGTGGGCGAGCCTGGCCCTACACGTCCTGCACGCCCGAGCCAGGGAAAGGGGCGTGGGATTGATCGTCGATCACAGGGCCTTCCCGCTGGAGCTGTTCAACCGGATACCGACACCGCGGTCGATCGTGGAGTCGGAGGTAGTGGCCATCGCGGGCGTCGTGCCCGCCCTCGGCTGGAGACTGTGGCCGGGCCCGGAGTCCACCTACCCGGTGACCACGCTCCCCGCCATGGAGGCGGTGCAGGCCGCGAAGGCACCTGACGTCGGTGGGCTCTCCGGCAGCGACGAGCTGGACGGCGCGTTGCGCAGGGCCTTCTACGAGCAGGGCCGGTGCGTGAGTATCCACCCGGTGATCCTGGAGGTCGCGGAGGAATGCCCGCGGGTGGACGCCGAGGCCCTGGAGCGGGCGCTGGCGACCGGACGGGGGCGTGCCGAGGTCTACTCGCAGTGGCGAACGGCGAGCGGCCCGAACGTCCAGGGCAGCCCGCACCTGTTCGCCCAGGGTTGGGCCGAGCACAATCCGGGCGTGCGCTACCACTGGACGGCGCCGCCCCCGGAGGGCGGCTTCCCTCGCTTCGAGAACTACGATCCCATGTGGGCCGATGTCCTTATCGACACCCTGCCGACCAAGGAATAGGACACGCACCGAAGGCGGGACGAACACCAGGGATATTTCTCATTACGAGAATAGAAAAATTCCACCTGCCCGCACCCGAACAGCGCAATTAACCAATGGAAATCATGACCGCACCCTAATCCGCCAGACAGTGACCCTGACCTGGAAAAAAGAAGGATCCGGGGGATTATTTCATGGAGAACTTGGTCGGTCACACCCGTGAGGTGGGACATCTGCTCGACCATCTGAAACGGGTGGAGAAAGGAACCGGACACCACACCGTCATCGAGAGCCCTCCCGGAATGGGAAGGACGACGCTGCTGAACCGCTTGGCGGAGGAGGCCGAGTCGAAGGGGATGCGGGTCCTGTCCGGCCGGGCCACACGTTTGGACCGGTGCGTGCAGTGGAGCACACTGATGCGCCTGTTCCAGCACCCCCTCGGGCAGGGGATCTCGTTCCTGACGGATCACGGAACGGGGCACGTGTTCGATCTCGCGCTCCGCATGGGCAACCGCCTGACCGAGTACGCGGGACGGCAGCCGGTGCTCGTCACCTTGGACGACGCGCATTGGAGCGATGAGATGACCGCGCTCCTCCTGCCGATGCTGGTCGAGCACACCCGGGGGCTACCCATCTTGTGGCTCATCGGATGCGGCCCCCTGCGCAACGGCGGACCGGTGTCGCAGGCGCTGGAACTCCTCACCGAGGAGCAGGGACACCTGCTGCGCCTGGGGCCGCTCCTCGACGAGGAGGTCACGTCCCTGTACCAGGAGACCGTGGGCGAACCACCCCGAGGCCACCTGCGCCTATTGGAGAAGTGCCGAGGCGTCCCCTCACTCGTCGTATGGATGGTGAACGCTCTTCGCGAGTCCAGGAGTGCCGACCCGACGAGGCTCTGCGAGGTGGCCGACCTTCCCGAGGCCTTCCACCGTCGAGTGGTGTCCCGGCTGGACAAACTCGACCCACGGATCAACCTCGTACTCCAGGTGAACGCGGTCCTGGACCGCCCCTTCACGCTCCACGAGGCCGCCCGTCTCCTCGACTCCACACCCACCAACCTCCTTCCCGTGATCGATGAGGCCCTGGCCAACGACATCCTGAAGGCCAGGGAGGGACGGTTGGAGTCCACCGACGACCTCACCCGAGAGTCGGTGTACCTGACGATGAGCCCGCACACCCGGCACGCGTTCCACCGGGAGGCGGCCACCATGCTCCAGGAGCGACCCTCGGGCACCACGGCCCAGATCATCCGCCACCTGGTCGTCTGCTCCGAGAGCGACCGGGAACTGACCGACAATCTCTGCCACGCCCTAGAGAGCGGCGACATGAGCGCCGACATGCTGGCGGAGACCACACACCTGCTCCTCGCGAGCGGGAGAACGGCCCGGGCCCGCTCGGTCGTGCTGGCCGTCCTGGAGAGAATCTCCTGCCCGTTCCTGCTCTACACGGCACTGGCGGGTTTCCAGGAGACCTCCAGCCAGCACAGTTCCTTCGTGGACGTGAGTCCACACGTCGAGCGCGCGCTGCGCGCCGTGGAGCCGGGCTCCGAGGCCCGGGCCGGGCTCCTCGCCATCCGGGCGGGCTGCCTCCTGGAGCAGGGACGACCCGATCAGGCCCTCGACTCGGTGGAGGAGGCGGTCACCCTGGGACTGGCCACCCGGCAGACGACCGCCATCGTCAGCGCCGAGGTGGTCCGCCTGCGCATCGCCTTCGGCCGCGGCGACCTCGATTTCGCCCGGGACCACGCGGGCGAGGTCCTCCAGCGCATCCCGGGGTCGGCGGCCGCCACCAAGGCGCATCGCACGACCCGGCTGATCCTGGCCGTGGCCCTGGCCTCACAGGACCGGTTCGTGGAGGCCTCGTCCACCATCGACATGGCCCTTTGGGAGGAGGTGGCGGCGGACGCGTCGGCCGCGCCGTTCTGGGAGGCCCACCGCGCTCTGCTGCTCCTATGGCGCGGCGAACTGGACCGCGCCGAGCAGGCCTGCCTTCGGGTGGACTGCGGAGTGGACCCGAGTGGGAACCTCGCCAGGGACGTGCGCTCCATCCTGGGCCACATCCACCTGTTGCGAGGTGAGGAGCACGTCGCACGGCAGTACTTCCACCGCATCCTGGCCGAGGACCGCTCCCTGAGCTGCCCCCGCCAGCAGGAGGCGACGCTGGGCCTGGCTCGGTCCACCGGTGGTCTCCCCTCCGCGGAGATCTACGGCTCCTTGGAGGGCAACGCGACGCTTCTCCTCCGCAGCCCCGAGTCCGCCGCCCACCTGGTACGTCTGGCGCTGAAGGCGAACCGGCCGGAGCAGGCGGAACGGGTCGTGCACACGAGCACCCGGCTCGCCCGGGAAAACCCCGGAATCGCCTCCCTCCTGGGCGCCGCACGGCACGCGTCCGGGTTGTTCATGAACGACCCGGGACTGCTCCACGCGGCGGTGGAGGCCTACGAGGAAAGCCCGCGCCCGATCCCCCGCGCGCTGGCCCTTGAGGACGCGGGGCGAGCGGCGGCCCACAAGGGCGACACGGCACGGTCCCGCCCCCTGCTCTCCAAGGCGCACGAGATCTACGAGAGATACGGTGCCCGGGGGCCCGCCGACCGGGCCGCCCGTGCCCTGCGCGACCTGACCAGGCGCTCCGATGGCACACCGGCCACCGGGACCCCGGCCCCCGACCGGGCCTGGAACGAGCTGAGCGACTCCGAACGCCGCGTCGCCCTCCTCGTGACCGACGGGCTGACCAACCGCGAGGTGGCCGATCGCCTCTTCCTGTCCCCGCACACCGTGGACAGCCACCTGCGCAGCAGCTTCCGCAAGCTGGAGGTCCGCAATCGGGTGGAACTGGCGCGTTTGATGATCTCCCACATCTCCTGAGTCGACGATCTCCTCCCCCGACGCGACCATTCACGTGTCCACGTGATGTCGGCAGCCGCCCCCGCGCATGAGGATTGCGCTGTGTCGGCGGCTGCCGGGCGAGGGACCTCACCCGCTCGGTTCCGGCCGGCCGGAACGCGAGAGCGCCGAGGAGGCCCCGTGACCGTCAAAGCACCGTTCGAGATCCACTGGAACAGTCCCGAAGAACTCGCCGCCCTTCAGAGCAAGCGGCTGCCTCAGGTCCTGGAGTGGGCCTCCGCGTCGCCCTTCTACCAAGAGCGGATCTTCGCCTCGGGTGCCCCGCCCACCTCCGTGGATCTGCCCTCCCTTCCCCTGACCACCAAGCAGGACCTGCGTGAGCAGCGGCCCTTCGGCATGCTCGCGGTGCCCCGGCGCCGCGTCGCCACCTATCACGAGTCCAGCGGGAGCGCCGGTCAGGCGACACCGTCCTTCTACACCGAGCAGGACTGGGAGGACCTGGTCGAGCGGTACGCCCGCAAATGGGTGGCCATCACCGCCGAGGACACCTTCCTGGTCCGCACGCCCTACGCACTGATGCTCACCGGCCACCTGGCCCACGCGGCCGCGCGCTCCCGCGGAGCCACCGTCGTCCCCGGCGACAACCGCTCACTCGCCACTCCCCTCTCCCGCATCGTCGAGGTGATCCGGGACCTGAGGGTGAGCCTGACCTGGTCCATGGCGACCGAGACGCTGTTGTGGGCGGCGGCCGCGCGGGCGACCGGACTGGACCCGACCTCCGACTTTCCCGAACTGCGCGCGCTGTTCGTCGGTGGGGACTCGCTGACCCCCCAACGGCGGAGGCGCATCGGCGAGATCTGGGGGGTGCCCGTGGTGGAGGAGTTCGGCTCCACCGAGACCGGTAGCCTCGCCGGGCAGTGCCCTGCCGGGAGCATGCACCTGTGGGCGGATCGGGTCCTCTTCGAGGTACTCGACCCCGTGACCGGCGCGTCGTCACCGCAGGGTCGCGGGCGTCTGGTGGTGACCCCTCTCTACCGGGAGGCCATGCCCCTGCTCCGCTACGACCTCGAAGACGACGTCGAGGTGTCCTACACGGACTGCGCGTGCGGGTGGCCGCTGCCCACCGTGCGGGTCCTGGGCCGCTCCGCCTGGGAGTACAGGGCGGGCGGCAGGCCCGTCACCCAGCACGAGCTGGAGGCTGCGGTGTTCGGCCTGCCCGCGCGATACGGCGTGCTGTTCTGGCGGGCCCGGGCCGGAAGGGACGGCCTGACCATGGAGTTCGAGGTCGCGCCCGAACACCGGGCGGATGCCGTGGCCCGGCTGCGCACGGCGGTCCAGGAGGCGCTGGGGATCGTGCCGGACCTGCGCCCCGTGGTGCCGGGATCACTGGTCCCGCACAGTCTCCTGACCGCTTCCCAGGACGTGGTCAAGCCGCGGAGCCTCTTCGCCGAGCACGAGGACTGGGATCGCGCCGTCCTCTACCACTGATTCCTCACGGGTCGATATCCGAAGATAAACGCATCGATAACCCCTGGGTCGATGCTGAGGAGTGTCGGACCGACCGCTCGCGAGGTCCGGCCGACCCCAACCGAGTAGTGAAAGGCATGGGCGCATGCGCTGCGCACGGATCGAAGGCGGTGGCAGTGGTGACATCAACCGTGACCGCCCTTGAGGCTCCTCTTCCCACGAAGTCATCACGGACCCGATCAGGAAGCATCGAGGTCTGGAAGTTCGGCGGCAGCTCCCTGGCCTCCCCGGAGCAGGTGCGGGCGGTGGCCGAGCGGGTCGGCCGAGCACGTCGGCAGGGACGCTCCCTGGTCGTGGTGGTCTCCGCCAGAGGCGACACCACGGACGAGCTCCTGGACACCGCGGCCTCGGTGGGCTCCACCGCCCCCGGCCGCGAGATGGACCAGTTGCTGGCCACCGGTGAGAGTGCCAGTGCCGCGCTGACCGCCATGGCCCTCCAGGCCCGCGGGGTGGCGGCGACCTCCCTGTCCGGCCTCCGTGGGGGCATCCGGACCTCGGGCCGCCCCGGCGAGGGGAGCGTGACCGCCATCGACACCGAGTACGTGCTACGCGCGCTGGACTCCGGGCACGTGGCGGTGGTGGCGGGTTTCCAGGGGGTCGGCCCCGACGGCGACATCACCACCCTGGGCCGCGGCGGCTCCGACACCACCGCGGTGGCGCTCGCGGCCGCGTTCGGATCGGCGAGCTGCGACATCCACACCGACGTCGACGGGGTTCGCACCGCCGACCCCCGCGTCTGCCCGAACACCCGCCTCATCCCCGAGATCCACGCGTCGACCATGGCCGAGATGGCCTTCGCCGGGGCCCGGGTCATGCACTCCCGGGCCGTGGAGACGGCGGCGCTGCACGGCGTGGAGATCCGGGTCAGGAACGCGTCCGAACAGCACGGAGGCACGCGGATCGTGCCTGAGGGGGACAAGGACATGGTCGAGACCGTTCCAGCGGTCCGGGCCGTCGCCCACGAACTGGGGGCCGTCCGAGCACGGCTCCGGATCGTCGGGGCCGACGGTGCCCTCACCGTCGAGCTGTTCCGCGCACTCGCCGCGGCGCCGGTCCCCGTGGACATGGTCTGGGCGGACCACCGCGACGACGGCACCTTTCACTCCGGGATCACCCTTCGGGGGTCGGACGCCGAGCGACTGCGCCGCGTCCTGGCCGAGACGGTCGGCCGTGATGGTGTCCACCTGGGGATCGGGCCCGCCGTCGGCAAGGTCTCCCTCGTCGGTTCCGGCCTGCTCAGCCGCCCCGAGTACACAGCACGCGCGCTCTCCGCCCTGGCCTGCGCGGAGATACCCGTGGGATCGCTGGCCACCTCGCAGTCAAGGATCTGCGCCACCGTCCCCGAGCCCGAGACCCACCGGGCGGTCCGTGTCCTGCACGGCGCGTTCGACCTGGACGCACGCCTGGGACACCGGCCCCCCGGAACCACGTCCTGACCAGAAAGGCACACCGGCCATGCCCGACAACACCCCCTTCGCCCGCCGACTACGTCTCCAACGCATCTTCCGCCACGACGAACAACGCCTCCTGGTCGTCCCACTGGACCACTCCGTCACCAATGGTCCCGTCACCGGAGGCAACCGCCTCAACCTGCTGGTGGGGCAGCTCGCCACCAACCAGGTGGACGCGGTCGTCGTGCACAAGGGCGCCCTGCGCCACCTTGATTCGGACTGGTTCACCCGGACCTCGCTCATCGTGCACCTGAGCGCGAGCACCATGCACGCCGACGACCCGGACGCCAAGTACCTGGTGGCCGGGGTGGAGGAAGCCGTCCGCCTGGGAGCGGACGCGGTCAGCGTCCACGTCAACCTGGGCTCCCGTGAGGAGCGGCGCCAGATCGCGGACCTGGCCCTGGTGTCCGAGAGCTGCGACCGCTGGAACCTGCCCTTGCTGGCCATGGTCTACCCGCGGGGCCCCAAGGTCGCCGACCCCCAGGATCCGGTGCTGATCTCCCACGCGGTGTCGCTCGCCTCGGACCTGGGCGCCGACCTGGTCAAGACCGAGTATTCCGGTTCGGTCGAGAGCATGCGCGAGATCGTCGCCTCCGCCTCGATCCCGGTCGTCCCCGTCGGCGGCCCCAAGCACGAGGACGTCGAAGAGGTACTGCGCTACGTCGACGACGTCATGGCCTGCGGCGCCGCCGGGATCGCCATGGGACGCAACATCTTCCAAGCCCCGGACCCGGGGTCGATGGCCGAGGCCGTCGCCCGGCGTGTCCACAACCGTTTCGACCTGGCCCAGGGCTCTATGGAGGGCCCCTCTCGGGCCCTCACCGACTGACCCCACCGCGATCGCCCACGATCCCCGCCCCGTCACTCATCCCCCTCCACCCCAAAAGAGCACGACCCTTGAGGAGTTGTCCCGTGAAGCTGACCTGGCTCGACATCCGCGGCACCGGAGAGACCACCGCCGCCGTGGTCCAAGAGGCCCTGCACCACAGGGTCGACGGACTCGTCTCCGACGACCCGGCGGGCTTCGCCGACCTACCGCCGACCGTGACCAAGGTGCTGCTCTCGCTGAATAGTCCGTTGCCGGAGGACTTCGGCGGAGCCGACGTGGTCATCGTCGACCCCGAACGGCACGGCACCCCGGCGGAGCTGTCCCTGCTCCACCCCGAGGTGGAGTTCGGCCGGTTCGTCGAGATCATCGACGCGGAGACCCTGGAGAAGGCCTGCCAGTCCGCTCGAACCGAGCCCTGGAGTGTCCTGCTGTTCCGAGACCCGACCAAGATCCCCTTGGAGATCGTCATCGCCGCGGCCGCGGGCGCCTCGGGCAGCATCATCACGATCGCGCGGGACATCGAGGAGGCGGAGATCATCTTCGGTGTCCTCGAACTGGGTTCGGACGGGGTCATGATGGCACCGCGCGCGGTGGGCGACGCCGCCGCGCTCCGGGCCTCCGCCGAGACCGAGACCCCCGACCTGGAGCTGGCGGAACTGGAGATCACCGGCACGGAGCACATCGGTATGGGTGAGCGCGCGTGCGTGGACACCTGCACCCACTTCCGCGAGGACGAGGGAATCCTCGTCGGATCGCACTCCAAGGGGATGATCCTGTGTGTGAGTGAGACCCACCCCCTGCCCTACATGCCGACCCGCCCCTTCCGGGTCAACGCGGGCGCGATCCACTCCTACACGCTGTCCAAGGACAGCCGCACCAACTACCTGAGCGAGCTCAAGGCGGGCAGCAAGGTGATGGCCGTGGACGTCGAGGGCCGCACCCGCCTGGTGACGGTCGGCCGGGTCAAGATCGAGTCGCGTCCGCTGATCTCGGTCAACGCGGTGTCCACCGACGGGCGGTCGGTGAACCTGATCCTCCAGGACGACTGGCACGTGCGTGTGCTGGGTCCGGGTGGAGCGGTGCTCAACAGCACCGAACTCAAGCCCGGGGATCGGGTGATGGGATACCTTCCGGTCCAGGACCGCCACGTCGGCTACCCGATCGACGAGTTCTGCCGAGGCCTGCTGTACCCGGTGCCCGACCCCCGCTACCCCTTCCTCGGGGTACACCTGACCCGCCACGTCCACGGTGAGGTCATGGCCGGCCCCA